>NZ_JBFTMA010000093.1:0-13613 GCF_056396725.1 Bacillus sp. 05T31 | reverse complement strand
CTACAACTCAACCACAACACATAAGGTGTGGGAATAAACGGAATCAATTAAACAATAAATATAGTTTTATAATAATAAATTCATACCAGTATTTCAACAATTTTATGCCCCTTTAAATATTCTGATTATTCCTTTTATTTTTATTGAAAATAATGTATAATAAAAGTATCCTACGCGAGATATTGAGTCGTATCTCATTCGTCATTCAAAAAAGGCCTGTATATAAAAATAAGGCCTTTTTTATTTATGTAAAAAATATAAATAAAAAGAGCTCGATGTAGCTTTGAAATAAAGTCKTACCGCAGTCAACGAAAGTACGGTCTAGATGCAGAGTACTGATAAAAAGTGAAATAATCAAAAAATTACTAACAGAATTTGTTGTAATTTGACTTGAGTTTCATTTATGTTAAGCTTTCATATTTTTTATAAATTAATTAGGATATAGTTCACTTAACATAGCATGTGGGTTCTTATTCCAAAATCTATCTAATGGGGTTCTTAACCCTTGATTAATTACCCACCTTCTACTATATATCCTTATTAGTTCTTCATTAGTTAATTTTTCTTTTTCCTCTATCGTCCATTTCAATGCTTCTAATGCCTTCTCCTTTGTCCAAAACCCACGAGGGGCCCTATTTAATTCCCATTCTTTAAACTTCCCTGGGTACAACTCGTGTAGCATGGCATATGGACTATTTTTCCAAAATCTATCTAATGGGGTTCTTAACCCTTGATTAATTATCCATCTTCTACTATAGACTTTTATAAGCTCTTCATTTGTTAACTTTTCTTTTTCCTCTATCGTCCATTTTAATGCCCCCAGTGCCTTTTTCTTTGTCCAGTAGTTTTTAAGTGTCTTCTGGAATTCCCACTCTTTGAAACATCCAGGATATAACTCATYTATCATACTAAATGGACTATCATTCCAATATCTYKCCAATGGGGTCCTTAAGCCTATTTCTGAAAACCAAATTACACTAATTTTTTTTCTTATCTCCTCATTATTCATTTGTTTTCTTTCCTCTATCGTCCATTTYAATGCTTCCAACGCTTTTTTTCTTGTCCATAAACGACTAGGAGTTTTTTTAAAMTCCCATTCCTTAAAATGGTCTGGATATAATTCATTTATCATTATGTAAGGACTAYYTCCCCAAAAAATTTGGCAAGGYGAACTCAAATTATGMTTAGWTAACCACYGAAYRTTATAAACCTCCAATAATTTATTATCTGTTAACCTTTCTTTTTYTTCTATCGTCCATTTTAATGCTTYCAATGCCTTTTCCTTTGTCCAATAGTTTCTAGGTGTCATTTGAAATTCCCATTCTTTAAAACAATTCGGATAAACATCATTTATCATGGCATATGGGCTATCATGATATTTAACGCTAAGTACACCACCTAATTTATATTTAATAATTAATTGGGATTTCCAACTCTTAAGAATTGTTTTTTTATCCCTCTTTAAAACTTTTTCTATAAAATACTTRATTACACGTTTTGCTAGATTATTATCWTRATCATCACTCCATGTACTTTTAGGAAATTGCTTTCTTTTACCTTCTAAAATTTCTTGATATATTTGTTCAATGCTATACATATTATTTACTCCTTTTGTTGTGCAAACAAAAAATCCACAAAATCATATACATTGTTATTAGATTCTTTAATCAGTTTCTATGATGATTTCCAAAAAGTACAAATAGAACCTATCATCCTTATTCCTGAGGAATAAATTTATATTATGGCGGATTCATCAGCTGTTAAACGTATAATTGAAAATTTAATTACCAATGCAATCAAGCATTCAAGTGAAGAGGTTACCATTCAACTTAATATAATGAATCCTGCTAAACAATTAAAAGAAGAAGAATTTCCTTTTCTTTTTGATCGCTTCTATAAAGTCGATCAAGCAAGGAGAAAAAAGGTACAGATTTAGGTTTGCTTATTGCGAAAAGTCTAATGACAAAGATGGATGGTAATTTATCAGCAGAATTAATTGGTGATCAATTAAAGATGAAGTATGAATGGAAAAAAGGAACAATAATTACAAAAATCCCATCTATATAGATGTGTTTTCTCCTGGTGCATTTTTTGTAAATTCGTATAAGGCACATGCACCTAAAATAACGAGTATACCTTCAGGAGCATCTATTTGGTATAGTTTTCCATGCGTCTGAAATTACTAGTTCATTACCTATATAAGACGTAAAATATGCCTCAATATTACAGATTTCGCGATGTGGGAAAGCCCATATCGCACTTTAGTCCACCTTTAGGCATGGGATGAAAGGATCGCTTTTTCATAGAAAAACAGTTGTTTATTGGTTATACTGAAACGATAGACAAGTACAAGTCTTTAAAACGACATTGTGTTCCTTGAAAACAAGATATCATATGGAGTTCGGTAGCCGAATTCATGCTATCGGTAAAATGATATATGTCGTCAAGAACAAGACACTAAAACATATGAACACGAACCTATACGGTCTGTCGTGAGAGTGGTGATGGCACACCGCAATCTTGCACGTCAGCGATACCAGAAATGGACTTCGCCTTTGGTAGCAAGAATCCCACTGACGTTTGTCAGCTTGCCCCTTTAGGGGGGGGGAGTGTCAATTATAGTAAATTGCACAACATATAAAATACCTCTTCTAATTAGATAAAAATATAAACTTTATTATCTTCATTCTAATTTAAAACATTATATCTAAATATATAACTTTATTATAACTAAATTCTAAGTGAAGTGAATATGCAAAAATGCATATTCACTTCACTTAGATTATACCTTTGTTTATCTACATTATTTTAAGGATATCCATTCATAGCTAGACCATTCTTTAGGCTGCTTGTCATACTTGATACGACCAGTGGTACAAAAAGAGGCAAGCATCCATTGAATAAAATTCATCTTTGCATAGGGATCAATACAATCCCCTATTTTTTTCAATTGATAGCCAGTACTATTTTTCTGCCAAATCGTATATAGACGAAAATGGGTAGTAGTAATGAGTCTAGCCCTTGTTGTAACCTGCCATTTTGCAATTTTCGTTAAATCTTCTTTTACCTTTCTTTCGTACTCTTGTTTTACTACTTTGTAACTCTTCTCTTTATTGATTAATCCATTAGAAAATTCAAAAGGCATTTGATGCACCTCATAAACTATGCCTTCTTCCTCCCCTAAAATATTCGATTCCACTAGAAATATATTTTTTAGTTTTAACTGTTCCGTTAATTCTTTTCCTCTTTGATAAAATGGCTTTTTCATCTTCTGCAACAAGACCACCTGTACAATTAATCCGATAAGTAACGGATACGCTAGTACAAACACCATATTAATAAACATGTTTACAAGAAGTACTCCTACTATTGCAAATATCGTAAAGTAAATATACGTTTCTCTTTGATGAATGATTCTACTGTTCAAGCCAAGATACCTCCGTTTTGATATATAGTGAAAGCAACATAAACCAGTGCTCCTAATAAAATAGAACAAGCCCCTGGAAAGCTCTGTATTAGCTGTATTTCTTTCTTTGGTAGTTTCGCACCAAATATAGAGGCAGTATGCTCTAATTGGTCTTTAATAGCTCCCAYAAACCCTAAAATCTTAATTAATCGATACACACTAGCAATCCAAAAGAATAGTAARTGGAAAGCTGTTAATGTAATWGCGGTAAGCATAGCCGATTCTTCTACTACRTTGCTAACATATAAAGCTACCACCACAAGCATTTTCGTATCACCGGGTGAAGAAAATTTAAACGTCTCTAGCAATAAACCACATGCTAAGGCCATAACTAGTACAATCGCAATCTCCTTGCCTGTTCGTATTCCAGCAAAATAGGTGATTCCTATACCCATAATTAAGAATAGTAGATGCCACATATTTTTTGTTTTTCTATATTTCAAATCAGTAAATACATTCAGGAACATGTAGCTTAGTAATAATCCTATAATATACAAAGGCATTCTCTTCTCTCCTTTTCTGAATCCATATACAATTGCTGTCTAAAAAAGGGAACCACTTCTAGAGTAGCCCCCTTGATTTTTACATTTATTTTTTGTTCCAAGAATCCACATCTGCATTGCTTGATGCTTTTGTGAATCGAGCTAGAATTGTATCATACCCACCTTGAATTGCTTTCCATACAAATGGCCCAATGACTAGCACAATAATTACCGCTAAAGCGATTAACATACCGTTTTCTGATGATAACTGTGAATCTTCGTTTTTTAACCAATTTTTCATTTTTGCTAACATATTATTTTCTTCTCCTTTATATATAAATGTTAAGAATCTACTAATACAAAAAATCAAATATTAAAAGCCTTTATTTCTTGTTCCAAGAATCTACATCTGCATTGCTTGATGCTTTTGTGAATCGAGCTAGAATTGTTTCATATCCACCCTGGATTGCCTTCCATACAAATGGCCCAATAACAAGTACAATAATTACCGCTAAAGCGATTAACATACCGTTTTCTGATGACAACTGTGAATCCTCATTTTTTAACCAATTTTTCATTTTCGTTAACATTTTATTTTGCTCCTTTATATATCAATTTTAGGAATCTATTAAGATAAGAATTTACCTATTTACAACTTTTATTTCTTGTTCCAAGAATCTACATCTGCATTGCTTGATGCTTTTGTGAATCGAGCCAGGATCGTATCATATCCACCTTGAATTGCTTTCCATACAAACGGTCCAATGACTAATACGATAATGACCGCCAAGGCGATTAACATACCGTTTTCTGATGATAATTGTGAGTCTTCATTTCTTAACCAATTCTTCATTTTTGTTAACATGTATTTTGCTCCTTTACCTATTCAATTTGGGATAATRTCTTTTTATATACTTGCAAATCCTTGTGCTAAGGATTGAATAACAATGACCATCGGATATATAACGATACAACCAATAACCGCAACGTTAAATTTATTCATTTCCATTGGTTTATCTTGAACCAGACGGTTGTAGTTCTCATGTTTTAATTCACGCATCATTTTGATTTGCGAATCCATAATACGAAGACTTTGTACCTTGTCCGTTTTTTGCGCTTGTTGTAACGCAATCGTAAAGGTGTTTACTTCTGGACTATTTAAAGCTGTTGCGAAGTTCCTAAACGGTTGATCCGAACCCGCATACATTTCTAATTCCGCTGTAAGAGTAGATACATAAGGACTAAGATGCCTCCCTGCATATATCTGTGCCTTTTTTACTGCTTCTAATGTTGTATGTGTCTTTAACAACTGCAGCAAYGGAATTAAATACTCCGGTAACTCAAACTTTCTTGCCTCTACAGCCTGTTTAATCTTTCTTTTTAATAGATAATCTGGATAGAAGTAAAGCAGTGGYGAAACCAGAACACCTACTTTAAATAAGTAGTAATCATGGAACACAGTACAACTTAAGAAAACAGAGGTGAAAATGACGGGATACGCAACCTTCATTTTTAAATATTCTTCTGGCTTTGTATCCAARCCAGCTTCYTCTARTTTTTTCTGAATCTGCTCTTTCTTTTCTTCWGTCARATACTTATGYGATARCGATTGRAAAGGAGCAAGCATCATTTGATTCAAATTCTTCTTTTCAATMCGCTTCGCATTTTCTACATAATGGGTAAGTACACTCTCACTGTCTTTTTTACTTTGTAGAAAGGTGGAGAATACCCAGTACATGACGACAAATATGACTAAACCCAAAAACGCGTCCATCTTATTCCCCCCTTTCTGTCGGGTTATAATTTGCAATCTTTTCTACACGGGTTGCTAGGAAAAATACAATAAACATATTTACCGCTAATGCAATTTTCCCCATCATAGATCCTGCTAAAAATCCATATGCCTCTTTTGACATCAACATAATGACAATCGGCATTGCGATGACTATTAAGCAGTTCTGTACAAAAGCACGTTGTGCTTGCGACAAACTAGAACGTAATCTTGCCAGGTATAGCTTTTGTTTTTCGAAATCTTCTGCAATATCTAGTAAGACTTGCACTGAATTTGCTCCACCTTCTCGGCTACATACTTCCAACATTTCGTGGAAGAAAACCAATTCTCTAAAATTAAAGGTTTCATTAAACCCTCTAAATGCACGATGCATCGTGGTTCCACCTTCTAATAAAAGAGAAACTTTTTCTATTTCTTCTTGAATACTTTCATGCATCATCGGTTTCACCTGAAGTAATACACGTTTTGCGTTATTACTAATTTGAAGTGCATTCGCTACGGCCTTCATATAGATAGAAAGACGGTCAATGACAACCAAGTAGTAACGTTTTTTTCTTCGATAGAGAAGAAATCTCGGCACTAAAAATCCGCATAAAGCAGAAATCAATGTAAAAGGATCTCTTCCAAAAGAAAAGTAGAATACAGCTGCAATACTCATGCCTGAAAGTACCGTATATACCCAGTACATACTTTTCGTCAGTTTCCACTCGTACTTKTGGGCTTCCTGGATAACGGATTGTGGAAGATACATCCGTATTCCTTTGATATTCCGTAATTCTAWGCGTCTTTCTTYTTTCTCATTTTCTTGTACAAATTGGGAAAGGGCAGAACCCTTAGATTTTGTAAAWAGYAAAACTAACAATAGTACACTCATGAATATGAGGAATATACATCCATAAGCTAACAAACTATGCATAYTGCACCTCCTKWTGTGMAAGGAATGGTGCATAAAGAGCTGGATTTACAGTAGAARAACGGAAYTTCYTYTCCATWTCAGCYGACATTKTYGCTGTARYGATATGATCTCCATGAATCTTYCCTACTYTCTCATTCATTTCATCATGTTCCTCATATGTCGGGATAAACTGAGAAAGCTGATTGAACTGTATATCATCTTKATAATCCAATARTTCAATCATCTCTGTAATATAACGATTCCCATCATCTTTCTTCTCTAAAAAGACAATCACATCAAATGTCTGCGAAATTAATTCATATAAATACTGGGCGTCAATATTTGCACCACTTTGCAGACACATGAGCATTAAACGTCTAACTGCTTCTTTTGCACTTCTTGCATGGACAGAAGTAAAACCAGGGTGTCCTGTTTGGAAGAAGTTCAGCATTTTTAATGCTTCTTTCCCCCTTGATTCCCCTACTATTAATCGCTTGGGTCCTTGTCGTAACGCATTTGTTAGCAATCTATCAAAGTCAATTGCATTCTCTTCTACTTCCGATGCCCTACACTGCATCGGAACAAAATGATGTTCTGGAAAAATACGATGTAAATATAATTCAGGGTTATCTTCTACTACGAGAGTGCGTTCTTTCTTCTTCCCTTTCGGAATATGAGAAGCAAGATATTTCATAAACTCTGACTTCCCTGTACCTGTTGCTCCCGCCACTAAAATATTCATTTTGGCTTTCACGGCTGCGGCCAAAAAGTCCAACATCTCTCTCGATGCTTGATTTGTAGATAACATCCGCTCTTCAGAGGCACGAAGGTGATCCGCATTCTTACGAATCGTTATCGTTGTTCCTAGTCCCCCAAGTTCATCTAACGCAATATTGATACGTATATACGGAAATACACAATCTACATATGGCTTTGCTGTATTTAATGATTCTGAAGTACTGTTTACCATCTTATAGGCTAAAGCTTTCACTTCTTCTTCCGTTTCAAATCGGTAAGGAAATGTACATTCTCCCTCCCCAATTTTTTCGTAAATAATCTCTTTTGTACCATTTATATAAATATCGGTTACGTCCTTATCCTCTTTCAAAGACTCTATAATCCCGAATCCCACAATATCATCACATACCATGTTTAATAACTGAATCGAAGGAACATCTGCGATAACAACTTGATTACTTAACAAAAAGTTTTTAATGATCGTTTCTACAGCAGCTCTCTTCTCCTTATTCATAAAGGACTCACTTAAAATATCACGATGTTCTTTTACTAAAAACGCACGAATTTCATCCGTTATATCTTTAATTTGTTGAGCTGTAGTCGTCCCTAATTTTCGAGCCGATTTGGAACGAATCATATAACCAAAATGGTATAAATCTACTCGATTTCGTTTTAAGTCGACTTGTTTTGCCTGTAAATAGCCCCACATACTACTAACCTCCCCTTTTAATTTCGAAAACCAAAGATACCCTTTTTCATAGAGGATGTATGCTGGGATGCAATATCAAGACCAGCTGCTTCCATAATGTGATGGACCTTTGTATTAATTTGTGGGGAACCAATCTGCATTCCCCATTCATAGCTTGTACGATCTCTGTCATATGGAATGGTCACCGCAATTTTTTGAGAAGAAAGCTTTTCAATATCTTCTACATAGTTCTCATCTCCCATGTTCAAAACATGAATTATACGAGGTAATGTCAGCTTCGCTTCTTCTATCAATTGCAATTCTTGCTTAATTGCTAAAGCACCACGAGGGTTACTATTTAGCACATGAACCACAATATCTGATTGATATAAGATTGGGTAACTCAATACCTCTGATAATTCAGTTGGTACTGATAGAATGATGTAATCGTATTCTGTGGCTACAAGCGATTCTATAAATGTTGTTACAAATAATTCTTTGTTTTGAATCTCAGGGAAGTGAGCCATGTTATATCCTGATGGAAATACCAAAAAATCCATCTTATCGTGCAATTTTTGTATCAACCTAGGATTCAATTTTTTCTCTASYAAATCTTGTTTTGTACAAATATACTGCAAGAGATTGTAYTCATTTTCTTTYYTWAYAAGCTCTAAYATATTTTTGCTGTCATGGGCAAGGCCTGTTCCAACTGCAAAGCTTGGTCTTACTTGGTCTGCTTCTACATAAAGCACCTTTTTCCCTAAATGAGCTAACTCATTTGCCATCGCAATACTTAACGTGCTTTTTCCTACGTTTTCGTTTGTCGCATAAAAGGCAACTATTCCTACTTGCCGCTCCATCTTAATACCCCCTTTCTTATTTGGATTCGTTCAGATACTGTGCAACATATTCTTTTACATTTTTAGAAATTGGATTGGTTGAATGTTTCTCTACATAGTCTAAAATGTTCTTCTGATCAGATATTTGWGAGAAYCCTTCMGCTGGTTSTAAYYCYTTCCCTGTTTGTTCYACCTTTTGKCCRACTGCAACRGGAATCACATCTCCAAGCRTTTTCGCACGATYTAAGTATTGGAGTTGTTCTGGCGAAACAGCCAGTGTATAYAAACGAGTKACCTTCGGTTTTTGTTTYCCCTCTTGTTCCTCTTTKGATTCTTTCTTTTCTAACACGAATGCATCTTCTGTATTACTATCTTTTGCAGCCGTAACACGTACACGCTGGAAAAGACCACCGAATACAACCTTCTCATTGTCTCCTTCTTTCACGACCTGTTTAAAATACAAGTCCACGTATGTGTTAGGAATAATACTATTCCCTGAACTTGTTTCAAGATCGACGAGTAACGGGAAAGCAACTTCTCCATTTTTCAGGTTTAATATAGCAGAATCAGGTAACTCGTCTTTCTTTACTACTTTATTTTTGAAGAAATAGCTGTTTTCGGTAATGGGTTGCTCATCATTTGTCCACTTTCCTACAACCTCTTTTTTACTCACGCGTAAAGCATTGGGTGGAATCGCATCACCAGGCAATGTTCGTTCCACTAGCATATCCTCTTTAATCTCTGTATGAGCAGGTATATCCTTTGCGGCTACAACAATCTTTGTTGGTTTCACTGCATTTTCTACTGCAAAATGATTGTATCCATAGATACCAGCGACTGTTGCAGCAGCWAGACCWACCGCAGCAATCTGCTTCTTTTGAAACTTAGATGGCTTCAATGTTTGTRTTCCTCCTTATGTAGYCTTTAAACGCAAAAAAAGGACACACCTATGGCATAAWGCGCCTTAGGTGTGTCCTTTTAGCTAATCTAAAGTCTATATGAAAATGTTGGATTTATTTTCTTTAATATTACAATTTCAATATTATGATATATATAGTTTTATGTCAAYCATTTCTAAAAAAATATCTGTTTTTTCTATTTAAAAGTACRTATCCTACAAATCRAAAAMCMTTMAAAAACGTTGTCATATCAAGGTTTTGAGCTATTAAACATCYCGTAAATATGATATAATAAATGTAAYGTAACTGAATATTTCAGGGTGGGAGTAGGTAAATTCCTATCAACGTCTTGGAAGAAAATACAAAAAAAGCGACGGAAAACGAAAAGAACCACCCAACGCCGCAAACGTACTAGGTGGTTCAATAAAAATAACTAAATTCTAGTAACCAACCACCTTGCGGTAGCAGTTACATAAGGCGAGATGTTGACGCATCTCGTCTTTATTAGTTTATGCAAAAACTATCTTTGTAATACTTCTACACATATTATAACATCAACTATGGTACATGTCATGTCTCTGCATCCACTATAGTGGACGAAATAAATAAAATTATTTCTAAAACGAAATCAATTTGGTTCCTGTTTCAAAATACTTTGCAGGAGCATAGCTTTTCCCATTACGATCCTGAAATTCACTTCCAATATACAAAGATACAATCATTGCGACAACGCTAATGAGAATCGCACGTTTAACACGATGTTTTTTCTTTTTATCCACTTTAAATTCCCCTTTCTACGAAAAAAAGGCACATCCCAATTAAGGGATGTGCCTTTGGWTTRTCCATTCAGCTACTAGTTTAAGATGGATTTCTTTTGTCGATTCATCTAATTATACTATATTTAATTTTTATTTCCCATTTTTCATGTAATACCAATCCGTCAGTTTATGAAGTAGTTCTTCTTTACCTACCCAGTTCCAGCCTACTCCACTTCCACCTGGGAATGGATCATCTGGGAAAACTCTTCTTTTTATAAAATCATCATACGCAACACCTTTAATTTCTACCTGCTCTGTTAGACACAGACTCATTTCATTAATACCTGCTGGAGCTGTTTCTACATTGAAAGTATATACCCCATCTTTCGTCTTCATTGGAGTATACCATTTTTGTCCCCCATCAATGATCTTTTCTTGCCCATCCCAATATAAAGACTTAGTTGGTCTTTTACTATCAAATACATGGCCTGTTTTCTCCGAAAGATACATATTTTTTGGAGAAAAACTTGATGTAGAGCCTGTATTTGTCTTACGTTCTAAATCTTGTTTAGATTTTAATCCTTCATCTGCGAACGGATATTGTGCTGTTGCTGCTGTAAATACACCAGGATAATTTGCATTCCAATCATTTTTGTATTTTCCGTTTACTTCATACGAAAAACCATAGCCAGAATGTAGCTTAGATGGTACTAAACTATCAATACTTCCGCTTAATGTTTCATAGTACATTTCTCCAACTGTTTCCTCTTTAGAAACACGTTCGCTGACTGTTTCTACTACACCTTTTACACTTGTTACACCGCACATACCTTTTTCATGCGATGGTGCATAGATAGCCGTTTTAATTGGGTTATTTTTGTATGTGGTTTCTTCTATATCTATACGATTACTAGCAGGGTTAATTTCCGCTTGAATTGTTCCTTTCCCTTTATGCTGCCAGTCAAGGTTCAATGTTTTCTTTTCTCCCTCTGTTAGTCTTACCTTTTGTAACGCCACTTGTTGTCCGTTATGTTTTAGCACGACTACCGTTTCTGGGTTTGCATATTTTTCTTCTAACGAATCTAACTTTTTAATTTTCTTCTTCTCTTTATCTAGTTTCTCTCTTGCTTTATCTAGCCTACCCGCAGCGTTGTCCAGTCTATTTTCTTCCCAAGAGCAATCCCTATCATAGTAGTGGTCATTACCTTCTGCATCTACTTCATGGATAGGATTACGTCGGCAATAACTTAGACTAGATTGAGCGCTATCTCTATCTGATTCAGTGCTATTTACTTCCTGCTGGGACTTATTAATATTATTGTTTACCTTCGCTCTATATTGATCACGTTCTGGTTTAAAGTTATCACGTGATACATCTACCCTTGTTTTAATATTCTTTCCTTCTCTTGCTGTCTCTCCTTCAATACGGTCAGCCGAGAAATCAATTTTATATTTRTAATCATCTTCATYRCCTGGATCTGGGTYWGGTGTMACYTCTGTACCACAGTTACCRTCWACATTAAAGTTTACGGTCTTCTCATTTGAATCCCTTTGAACAGCGTCAGTAACTTTAATTTTTGCAGTGTAACGACCACACATTTGCGGCTGCCAGCTTACATCTTCTTTATTAAATTGTCCTGCATCGCCTTCATTTGGTTTCTGGTTATCTTTTTGCGGATTCGAACGTAAGTAATTCTCCTGATGATGCACTGTTTCACCATCTTTTGTAATGTCTAGCATCCATTTCACACGATTTCGTTCTCCAGCAGCTTTTTGATAAGGATTTATAGTTGTTCCATTTTGGTCTCGGTCATTATAACCCTTATTTTTACTTACATACTCAAAACCGTTCAATGTAAACTTCACAGGCATATTTTTTGTACCACTAGAGGCTTTAAAATCTTTTATTTCAGGTTTACTTGTACGTACATACCACAAGTTAAACTTATTAACACCATCTACACCTCCAGATCCTGCATAACCACCAGAAAGGTATGCAATATCTCTAATCCAGTAAAAACCTCCCAAATCCTTCTGAGTTTTATAAGTACTTATAACATGCCTATTTATATTATCTAAAACAAATTCTCCTTCTCCCCCATATTTAGTAGAAATGATTGTTGCATTGATCCTTTCTATTTCGGTTACCATTCGATCACCTGCTGGTACTGAACTATTTAGATAACCTTCATTCGCAATACGAATATACGGTTCTGAATCGTCCACACTTTTCACAAGATTCTCACGATCGTTCCCCCAATTAAAGGAACCATTGTATACAGCAGGATAGTGGATATCTGCTCTATATAAAGACTTCTCTGCCTCATAATCTTTCCCTGGACGATAGAATTTCCCTGTTAACTGTAAATCTTTTGAAATTAAATACGTATTCTCACTTCCATCTAAGAATGGTACATCATTATTCATCGCTTGCGTGAAAGTAGGTGCAACTAATAAAGCTGATGTGCACACAAGTAAAAATTTCCGTTTAAACCCCATACTTTTCCCTCCTAAAATACAAAAAAGGACAAACCTGTACCTTTGGTTAGGTACGTAAGGTTTGTCCTTTACGTAATACGAATTTACATTAGTATATTTTTATATCCGGAATTATCATATCATTATTTTGGTTGAACGTCTATATACATTGTATGCTCTGTCATAGATTGTCCAACTCGGATTTTAAAATCACCCTTTTTATAATTATTAATAGTTTTAGCATCTACAGTTTCTTGAATTTCCTGATCCAAGTTTAATCCTATTAACATACTAGTCCACTTTTTCGCTAAATCTATTGTTGCAGGATGATTATCTAAGAACAAAATCTTGAAATCATTCGTACTTCCCGCTACAGAAAATTGTGCTCCAAGACTTCCCCCTGGAAGATACATACCTTTATCTATAATATTTACAGAACCTAGAAGGTCATTATATTTAAGATTCGTATTATATTTACTATTAATAACTTTTAAGATATTTTGGGCTTCAGAGGATAGTTGTTTTTTAACCATTGGATTTTCTAACGCCTCAGGTAAATATTCGAAATCCTTAGATAC
>NZ_JBFTMA010000092.1:0-10328 GCF_056396725.1 Bacillus sp. 05T31 | reverse complement strand
GTACAGGATATTCCGTGAAGTTTTGGAATAAATTTGTACGATTTGCAGTTGCGACATAGAAGATAGCTAAAATGATAGCAGCTGCCATTGAAAATGGTCTTGCGATTTTATAAGCACGATCAGATACTTCGCCAGTTGTTTTAATCATAATCCAAAGGGCACCAGATACGACGAATATAGCAGTGAAGAAAAGACCACCTAAAATACCATAATGGTTTAGTAAGCTAAGTAAAGTTCCTTCATAACCATCTTTTCCGATTTGCAGCCCGTAATACAGGTTAGCGAATGTAACGCCGAATAAGAAGGCGATTAGGAAACTACCAMTTGTAAATGCCCATTTACAAGTTTTTTGCCAAATTGGTGAATCGTCTTTATGCATAAATTCAAGTCCAGCGGCACGAGCAAATAGTGCAAGTAATACTAAAAACAGTGGTGTATATAGGTAACTAAACATATTTGCATATGTGATTGGGAAGGCAGCAAATGTTGCACCACCAGCTGTAATTAACCATACTTCATTACCACCCCAGAATGGACCAATTGCTTCTTGTAATTGATTTCGTTCTTGTCGGTCTTTCGCAACGAATGGGAAAATCATCCCGTTACCGAGTGCGTAGCCATCAAGAATGAAGTAAACTGTCCAAATTACGCCCCATAAACCGAACCAGATAATTGCAAGCATATCATGAGACATGAGCTGTACCTCCTTCAGTAGCAGGTTCTTCTAATGCAGCGGGTCCTTTTTTCGCGAACTTCAGCATTAAGTATACRTCTGCAATTAAGAGYAAAGTGTAGAACAATATTAAACTAATTAATGAGAACCAAATTTGTGGAACTGATATAGGTGACACGGATTCTGCTGTACGCATTAGTTTATAAACTGTCCACGGTTGACGACCTACTTCAGCGACAATCCAGCCAGCGTTAATTGCGATATATGGAAGTAAAACAGACCACATTGTAATTTTTAAATAACGTTTTGAGTTTTCTAGTTTTCCTTTTCGGTTTAAATAGAAACCGTACCAAGTTAATGCCATAAAGAACATACCAAGTGCAACCATTAAGCGGAAGCTATAGTACACGAGGTTAACATTTGGACGATCTTCTTTTGGAATATCTTTTAAACCAACAATTTCTCCATCAAATGAGTTTGTATAGAAGAAACTTCCGAGTTTTGGAATAGTAAGGAATTCAAAGTTCTTTTCGTTTTTCACATCAGGAATTTGAATGATTGRGAAGCCTTGTCCTTTTCCAGTTTCCCAAACAGCTTCCATCGCAGCTCCTTTTGCTGGTTGATATTTAGCAGCTGATACACCGGATTGATGGCCCATAAATGGTGTAATTGTTGCGGCGAATAAACCTAACATTAAACCAAATTTAAATGATTTTTTGAAGAATTCCATTTCGTTTTTACGTAATAAATGATAGGCACTAATTGCCATAACGAAGAAAGCACCAACGATATAACAACCAATTACCGTATGGAAGAACATGTTCCACGCATATGGATTTGTAACAAGTGCCCAGAAATCATTTAATTCAGCGCGGCCGTTACGTACGACGTAGCCAACTGGGTTTTGCATAAAGCCGTTTGCTGTAATAATCCAAAGGGCGGAAATATTTGTTCCAAGTGCAACCATCCACATACAGAAAGCACGGAACTTTGGTGAGATTTTGTCTTTACCGAATAACCATATTCCCATGAAAGTAGATTCTAAGAAGAAGGCAACGAGTGCTTCGATTGCGAGAGGTGATCCGAAAATATCTCCCATATATTTGGAGTACTCAGACCAGTTTGTTCCAAATTGGAATTCCATCGTAATCCCAGTTATAATCCCCATTACGAAGTTAATTGTAAAAAGTTTTCCCCAGAAATTTGCCATTTTGCGGTATGTTGGATTCAATGTGCGGGCGTATTGAGTTTCCATACATGCTACTAAAATAACAAGTCCGATTGTCAAAGGTACAAATAAAAAGTGATAAAAAATAGTAATTGCAAATTGAAAACGACTTAGTAACAGAACGTCGGACATAATAAATATTCACTCCTTTTTTACATTATCTACAATCAGTTTATAGTGAAAAAACGTTTAAAGTATGTGAGACTTGTTACAAAGGTGTGTGTATATTTTGAAAGAATTATGTCGATTATCTGAAAATATCCTATTTTTACTATAAAGCAATATCCTTTTTGAGTTTTTCAAATTTTGGTACACTACATATGTAATGTAAATGAGAGAAAAGAGGGTTCTTTACTATGAAGTCATTAGAAGAGATTTTACAATACAATGAAAAATTCGTTGAAGAGAAAAAATACGAAGAGTATGAAACAGGAAAATTTCCAAATAAAAAAATGGTAATTATCTCTTGTATGGATACTCGTCTTGTTGAATTATTACCGAAAGCTATGAATATGCGTAACGGTGATGTAAAAATTATTAAAGTAGCAGGCGCTGTTATTTCACATCCATTCGGAAGTATTATGCGTAGTATTTTAGTCGCTGTATATGAACTTGGTGCCGAAGAAGTATGTGTTGTCGGTCATCATGATTGTGGTATGGCAAAAATTCAAGCAAGCAGTACAATTGAGAAAATGAAAGAGCGCGGCGTAACAGAAGAGAAATTAGATACACTTCGTTATTCTGGAATCGATTTAGAAAGATTCCTACAAGGGTTCTCTAGTGTAGAAGAAAGTGTAGAACATAGTGTGTCAATACTTCGCAACCATCCGTTACTTCCGGAAGAAGTACCTGTTCACGGTCTTGTTATAGATCCTGACACAGGAAAATTAGATTTAGTTGTGAATGGTTACGACAATTAAGAATTTACTTTGTCATCCTTTTTATCTGGGACAGGATCAAATCCTCCTGGATGGAAAGGGTGACATTTTAATATACGCTTACATGTAAGCCAAAATCCTTTGAAGGCACCGTGTTTTTGAAACGCTTCTAATCCATAATGAGAGCAAGTCGGATGAAAGCGGCACGTTGGCGGTGTCATCGGAGAAATGAACTTTTGATAAAAGCGTATAATACCGATAAAAATCTGTTTCATAATRGTCTCCTTTTCAGCATAGTCTTAAAGTATTATAGCACGACCGTACATAATTCTTTACTAATRYKRAWTTCCGTTATATCATATTGGATATAACGGAATTAAATTAAAAGCGGGAGAGATGTTRTATGCCATCAGTAGAAAGCTTTGAATTAGAYCATACRATTGTAAAGGCGCCTTATGTAAGACATTGCGGAGTTCACAATGTAGGTAGTGACGGTATTGTAAATAAATTTGATATTCGTTTTTGCCAACCGAATAAACAAACGATGAAACCAGATGTGATTCATACGTTAGAACATTTATTAGCATTTAATTTACGTAAATATATTGATCGTTATCCGCATTTTGACATTATTGATATTTCGCCAATGGGCTGCCAAACAGGATATTATCTTGTAGTAAGCGGAACACCGACGGTTCGAGAAATCATTGATTTATTAGAACTAACATTAAAAGATGCGGTTCAAATTACAGAAATTCCAGCTGCAAATGAAACACAATGTGGCCAAGCGAAGCTTCACGACTTAGAAGGAGCACAACGCTTAATGAACTTCTGGCTAAGCCAAGATAAAGATGAACTTGAGAAAGTATTTGGATAAAGTGATACTTTAATCAGTGGGTGAGAGTCTTATTGCCTACAAATAGAGGGATAAAAAAGAAAACTGCCTGTGAAAGGGCAGTTTTCTTTTTTATTTTGTTAAGAGAAAACTTGCTCTTCTTTTATGAAAGTATACTAGACACTCCAACATATAAAATAAAGACAGAACCGAGAAAATAAACAAATGCTTTTGCTTTTTGCTGCTCTTTTATTTCATCAATTCCAAAAAGGATAAACATAATACTTAAAAGGATAAATACGAATGGTAAAAGCATAGAGAGGTTTGCAAAGAGGTTAAGTAGAGCGAGAATGAGGGCAATAGTAGCTATTATAATTCGAAAGTTTTTTAACATGAAATCCTCCTTAGTAGAAGTATTGTTATCGAGAGACAAGAATAAGAATGACMATAATTAAAGTAAAGACGCCAGAAAAGAAAGAGATTGTACTATTTACTTTATTTTGTTTCTGTTTTTCTTCTGCGCTCATGATGAAAGTCATAATAGATAAGGCGATAAGCATATAGGSCATAATAACAAGTGCGTTTGTAAATATTCCGGATAGAGCGAGAGCGATGACGATAAGAGCGGATATAATGCGAAATATTTTTAGCATACTACCACCTATCTTCTTGTAGTTTTAAATTAGCCTTCAATGTAATAACAGTTCGTAGTTGGTATTTAAAGTTTCATTCTACATGTAACGAAGGTAGTTCGATATTACAATGAAGAGCATAAGACTAGAAACGAAAAAATGCGAGATACCCATTGATTTTCTTCCGGATTTCAGTTCATTAATTCCTAGAAGAATAAAGAAACAACTGAGAGCAAATTGCATGTATGGGAGAAGTGTGAAATTATCGGTAGCAAGAGAATAAGTGCAAAGAGAGATTGTGAGAAGCATGAAAAAATAGCGTATTCCAGTTAGCATCGAATTCCTCCTTTAAAGAGACTATTTATCGAAATATTTCTGAGAAGCCAAGAAATAAAGCAACAGCTCCTGCTAACAGAGCAAGTATGCTACCACCTTTTTGCTGTTTTAAGATTTCCTCTATACTAATAATGAAAGCCATCCCCCCTAAAAAGATGAACATATAAGGCATGATTTCCCTATTACTAGTAAAAAAGCTATAGATTGCTATAGATAAAGCAATAAGTGATAAAGTAATCCTTTCAGCATAAAAGACCCTCCTTCTATTTTATGTATGTAATGATGAGAACAATCCAAATGAAAGCTCCAGCAACAATGCAAATAAATCCGGYTCCTGAATTCTTCTTTTTTATTTGCTCAATTGCGATGAGAAACATTAAAGCTCCTAATAGAAATTGTGAAAGTGGTAGAAAGTTATTTTGACCTGTATAGAGCCCAATTGCCGACATAATTATCACAGTGAGTGCGATTACGATGCGAAGTATACGAAGCATACTATGATTCCTCCTTATTATTTTTCGAGTAAGGGTTATCTTCTGGTTTATCAATCRAATGTTTGTAAGAATAGCCTTTATTAATCGTCATAACGGAGAGTACTAATACGATCAGTACGATTATAATGCCGATAATTAATATTTTGAGCATGAAATCCCTCCTTTTCTTTATTTTACATAATTTTGTAATTGATGAAAACAATAGAAATTAAAAGGATGAAAGAAGGGTGTTACATGGAGAATAAAAAAACATATTATATATCAGTTGGAAATGGTCAAATTTCGCAAGTGAAGACGGCGGATACGTATAATTTTGAAATTTATGCAAATGACGAAGAGATTACGGAGTTAAGAGAGTATTTTGATCAAGCGTATGAAGAGGACTTAGGTTCGTATGTACGCTCCCACGTTCCATTCGTTGAGTATCATCACGATTCGAATAATGATCGATATGATGAACAACTACAAAAAGCATATAAAATGATTTATGATCTAGGGAATCATGAAACGAAAGAATTAGTCGCACAAATGGGAATAATCAATGGATTGTAATTGGATAATATTATGCAGAAAAGCGAGAATATGCTACAATTTGTGGTAGGAAAAACTTGTAATCATCAATAGGGGAGTAATGGCATGTACAAATTTAAAGATTATTACCACAACACTGTACAATTATCGTTTGAACGTTACCCATTTTCTCCTGAGCCAAAGCATGTTTGGGTTGTATGCCGGTACGGGGATCAATGGTTATTAACGCATCATTTACGCCGTGGTCTTGAATTTCCAGGTGGTAAAGTAGAACTCGGGGAAACACCGGAAGAAGCGGCAGTTCGAGAAGTTCATGAGGAAACCGGCGGCATAGTTTCTGATTTAACTTACTTAGGGCAATACAAAGTATCCGGAAAAGACAAAATAATCATTAAAAACATTTATTTTGCAACAATTAGTGCGGTAGAGCAGCATACGCATTACGAAGAAACGAAAGGGTCTGTTTTATTAAAAGACATTCCTGATAATATTAAAACTGATAGAAAATTTAGCTTTATTATGCGCGATGATGTATTAGCGCGTACRATGAAACATATAGAAGAAATCGGYTGYTTTACGAAGTAAAGTGGCCGGTTTCTTTTTTGTTCCAAAAAAATGGTATGAATATATCTTTACATTATGGGCTATTCTCCACTTCTAAAAACGAAAGCACCTCTAATAAATCATCCACCACACGTGAATGTTCAAAGTCACCCCAAAATGAATCTCTCTTCCAAACGCCAAGAATSCCTAYTTGTTCAGCTCCTATTACGTCATTTTCTGGATGGTCTCCAACGTAAAGGCATTCTTCTGCTTTTACGTTTAGCTTTTGCAAAGCTCGTTCGAAAATCTCAGGATGTGGTTTTTTAATTCCTTCCGCTTCTGAAACAAGAATCGTGCTTGTATACGTATGTATGTTTAGTGCTCGAAGGTTGCTCATCTGAAATTTAGTAAAGCCGTTTGTAATAATACCAATTTTAATGTTTCGCTGTTTTAATTGTTGAAGTAGTTCATGCATGTTTTGGAAAGGAATACAATGATGTTGGAAGTTTGTAATGTAGTCGTGTAGCAGTTGCTCTTGCGTTAAAGTGGTGATATTGTATTCGCAAAGGAGAGTGGAATATACCTTATCTTTCCACGTGTAACCATTATTGTCGAGTTCGAGAAAACGAGAGCAATACTCGGATTTTTCTATGTTTATCAAATGAAAGGCGAAGCGATTATATTGATCACGAATAAATTGCTCTAGAGATTGGCGACGATCTAATAGTGTTCCATCTAAGTCAAATAAGACTGCTCGAATCATGGGAAACCTCCATACAGCTTTTATAATTAATTATCGCATATTCGTTAAAAAATGATTATGATATTTTTGTAGAATGGAATAATGGAGGTGCGTATGAAGAAACTGTATGGCAAGTTAATGTGTTTTATGATTTCAACGGGCTTAGTAGCTGGATGTGATATGTCGGAGCAAACTTTGAAAAGAGAGAAAAAGGATGTGTGCGAAACGACAGAAGAATGCACACAAATAGGTGATAAAACACTTCAAAAAGTATATAAAAAGATAGATGGACTTTCAGAACTTGAAGTACTAGAGGATTATGATTTAGAAGGACATTCAAGTAACGATATGAAAGAAGCAGAAATGAAAAAAAAGGATGATGAAAATTATTTCTTTTTAGCTTCTTATTATATCGATGGTGATGAAATTGTAGATCCTTATTTCGATAAACTAGACCGCAAACGATTGAATAAGGCTTTTGTGGAGGATAAGGACGCGAAAGAAGAAGTATTAAAGCAACGTCAAGATAGGGATTATCATGAATCGTTATGGGAGATGTATAGCACTCTTATTCCTGCTAAGTATCGCACTGACATAAAAGAGTTTGATATGGTAACAGATGGATACGATGGAATTGTGGCTCATGTTATGCCGAGTATGGAGTATCCGAAAGAGTGGACCATTAGTTTAGATACGCTTGATTCTGCAGTAAATATCGATCAAGTGATGAAAACATTAATACATGAGACGGCTCACGTATTGACGCTGGGACATAAACAAATACCAGTAAATGAAAAGTACTTAAAGGCTTTTGAAGAAGATAAAGATATTTCATCATACCAAAATAAATGTAAATATCTTTTCTTACAAGAAGGATGTGCGAAGGAGAGCTCTTATATAAATCAATTTTATAATTCTTTCTGGAAACCAATTGACCAGGAGTGGACAGAAAAGAAAGTGGAAGAAAGCGAAGAAGCTCAAATTGGATTTTTTAAGGAAAAGCATAGTGAGTTTGTTTCACTGTATGGAACGACAAATGTAGCGGAAGATATCGCAGATACATTTACAGCGTTTATATTACAAGATTCAAAAAAGGTAAAAGAAGGAACAGAATTAAAATATAAAAAAATTGCCTTCTTCTATCAATTCCCCGAGCTTGTAAAAATGAGAGCGGAAGTGTTAGCTGGATTATATGATGTTTCAAGGGATATAGAGCAGTCATAGTTTAGTGGTAATTATTTGTTGGTAAGTCAATAAAATTGGATTTATGTTCGATATATTTTTGGTCGATCAAATAAAAACGCGAGGACGTTCTGTTCTTTGCGTTTCTTCATGTTGGTAAAATTGAAAATTCTGTCTTTTTAAAAAAAAGAAGAAGGAACTGAATCATTAAAATAGAATTAGTATAAAAACGTCACAAATTAGACACAATTATAATGCGCATAGTATAGGGGCTATAAGTTTACTCTCGAGGAGGTAATGAAACGTATGAAAACGATTCTTGCTGTTGCTGGTCTCATTTGGGTAATGTCTCACGGTTTTCCGATTTTTGAAGGGGAGCAAATTCGTAGTGCATTAAATAAAGAGTTTAATGATTATCATATTATTGATCGAAAAGATAATGTCGTTACGGTGCGTGTGAAAGATTGTTTCCATACAGTTACGGTTGCTAATGGGAATGTTACAGATGATTCGAAAATGTGTGACAAAAGATAAAAGAAAGAAGCTGACTCTGGCAGATCGCTCTAAGTCAGCTTTTTTTTCGTTTTCCAACAAGGATTTTTTCAAATGCCTCGACAAATACATACATAAGAGTTGCGAGGACGCAAGTGAGCAATACACTGAGTAAGACAAGTGTGAAGTTAAAGACTTGGAATCCATAGCTAATTAAATAGCCAAGTCCTTGTTTAGAAACGAGGAGTTCYCCGAAAATAACACCGACCCATGATAAGCCAACRTTYACTTTTAACGTTGAAATAATTGCAGGGAARGATGAAGGGAGAATAACGTGCTTATAGCATTGCCATTTAGTGGATCCAAATGTATCCATGACTTTTACATAGTTGGAATCGACTTCTTGAAATGCGCTGTAAATAACGAGAATGGTAATGATGATGGAGATGATTACCCCCATTGCGATAGAAGATGAAATATTTGGTCCGAAAATTACAATTATGATTGGACCAAGTGCCACTTTTGGCATTGCGTTTAGGACGACGAGATATGGATCGAGTACACGAGCTAAAAGTGGCATCCACCAAAGGAGAGTAGCGATAATAGCTCCGAGTACAGTTCCGAGAATGAARCCTAYTCCKGTTTCAAGTAATGTCGTCCATATGTGAATCCAAAGTGAACCGTCAATCGATTTCGTTAAGAAGAGRTCCCAAATACTTGAAGGAGAGCTAAAGAGTAAAGGATCAATCCATTCTTTTTTACTAGCTATTTCCCATAGTGCAAAGAAAAGAACAAGAAGTACAAGTTGTAAAGAGCGAGCTAACCATGCATGTTGTCTTTCTTTTTTTCGAAACTGTTCATGTAGTTGTTTTATATTATCCAAGTCGTTCCAGCTCCTTCCATATTTCTTGGAAGAGGGATGGGAAGTCATGGTGGTGGCGTGCTTCTAAYGGYGATAAGGAACGRATACTTTCTGGGACGATGAAYGTTTTTGCAATTTTTCCAGGGTTCGCCTGCAGYAAATAAATACGATCACTCATCGCAATTGCTTCTTCAATATCATGTGTCACAAGTAAGGATGTTTTCTTATAGTTACGTAGTAATGTGAAGACGAGATCTTCTAGTTTTAATTTTGTTTGATAATCAAGAGCGGAAAATGGTTCATCTAACAATAAAATTTTTGGGTCGGTCGCTAATGTTCGAACGAGTGCAGCACGTTGGCGCATACCACCGGATAGTTCACGAGGGTATTGCTGTTCTATATCATATAGGCCGACTTGTTTTAAAAGCTTTAATGTATGTTCTTTCGTATTTTCATCATAAACCTTCCGAATATGAAGTCCGAGCATAATATTTTCTTCAATTGTTTTCCACGGAAACAAGTAATCTTGCTGGAGCATATAGCCCATAGAGGGGGTCTTAGTTGTAATCGGTTCACCATCTAAAAATACGATACCTTCAATTGGATCAAGTAGCCCTGCGATGATGGAGAGGAGCGTTGTTTTTCCGCAACCACTTGGA
The DNA here is from genome assembly GCF_056396725.1 of Bacillus sp. 05T31. Lineage (NCBI taxonomy): Bacteria > Bacillati > Bacillota > Bacilli > Caryophanales > Bacillaceae > Bacillus > Bacillus sp. 05T31. The sequence goes on along the minus strand of NZ_JBFTMA010000092.1, from coordinate 241 downwards.
CCAAGGATTGAAATAAATTCGCCTTCGTCTACTTGCAAACTCATATCTTCAAGAATAAGTTTGGCATTTTCTTTTGCAAAAAAGCAGTGAGAAACGTTACGTATTTGTAAAAAGCTCATACACTTCGCCTCTATTTCTTAATAACGCTTTCGGCAATTTTTGTATTGACGAGCGCTTCATGTGGAACTTCTTTTTGTAATTCATCAGATTCTTTCATAATCGTTTGGAGTTGTTTCCATTC
>NZ_JBFTMA010000091.1:0-14210 GCF_056396725.1 Bacillus sp. 05T31 | reverse complement strand
TTTTTGCACTATATTTAAAAGATAAGGTAGATTCTTTATTACAAGTTGGAATCATTATGGCGCTTTCTCCAATAGCTGCAAGTTTTGGTTCGCTTATAGGCGGAAGAATAGCTGATATATATGGAAGAAAGCCAATTATGATATTTTCAATGGCGAGTAATGCATTACTAATGCTCGGTTTTTTATTTATAGAAGGGTTTATTCCATATGCCATTTTATCTATTTTTTTAGGGTTAAGTAATTCGCTATTTCACCCAGCGGCATCAGCGATGGTTGCAGATGTGACGGCGCCAGAAAAAAGAACAGAAGCATATGGTTTATTGCGAATGGGACACAATATTGGTGCTGCAATTGGACCGATAATGGGAGCATCAGTAGTTGTTTTATCAAAGAACCTCGTGTTTATTATTGCTTCATCCGCTATGTTGTTTTATGCGCTACTAGTGTTAGTACTTATTAAAGAAACAATGCCAAAAATTACGGATATGACGGAAAAAAATAAAGAGCAGGAATCTGGAGCAGTTTGGAAAATTTTAATGAGAGATAAGGCGTTAATGATTTATTTGTTAGCGGGGATCATTATTTCTATGGGGTTCTCTCAAACAGAAGGCATGTTACCGCTTCACTTTGATAACGAAATGAAGGGTATTTTTGGAGTCAACAATCCATACCCATATTTAATGGCATTAAATGGTCTATTAGTTGTTTTATTTCAATTTCAAATTTCAAAATGGGCGACAGATAAACCTGTTGGAAAGACGATGTTATACGGTGCGTGTTTGTTCGGAATTGGTTTGTTTTTTATAGGATGGTTACCGAAGTGGTTTGGAGAATATGATACAAATGCTACAATTATTTTAATGACRTTAATGTTTGTTTATGCCATATATACGTTAGGCGAGATGATTATGTCGCCTGTACAGATGACGTTTGTAGCGAATTTGGCCCCTGAGCATTTGAGAGGAACCTATATGGGGGCGGCGAGTTTGCAGTGGATTACAGGAAGTGCATTTGGTCCACTTCTTGGTGGTTTTTTATTGGATCGTTTGCTTGGTCACTACTTATTTACAATTTTAAGTATAGGGTGTGTAGTTGCAGGCTTTGTATATGTTTCTTTAGATCGTCTTGTTGAGCAGAGGCAAAAAGATACGCCTACAAAACAGTCTTCTTAATAAAATGAAACTTTAATCAGTGTTTTTTCATTCTCCACAAATGGTAGGGTAATATAGATGACATACACACAAAGTGGATTTCTACATATTTTAGGTACATAACTAGATTAGATAGCAATTTTGCTCTAAAGTTTAATTTTGTTTAGGTGTGTAGAAATTAAAGAGAAAAAGTGTAGAAAACCAATAAGTGGTGTCTTTTAATTATTTGTGGAAGTTACATTTTATTTCAAATAGGAACTACCTATTTTTATAAAAAGTGCTAAAATAGAAAAATGAAAACAATTGGTTAGGGTGATTTCAGTGACAAAAATTAAATTAGGTTTATTATACGGTGGAAAATCAGCTGAGCATCAAGTTTCGTTACAAACGGCTCTTGCTGCTATTAAAGCATTAAATCAAGATAAATTCGAGATTCATCCAATTTATATTACAGAACAAGGCCAATGGATGCGTGGAGAGCGTATTGAAGGCGAAGTAACAAATGTTGAGGCATTACAAATGAGTGGGGAAGAGAATACAATTTCTCCTGTATCATTAAGTACAGAAATTATCCCAACGGCAACTTCTAAACAAGAAGATGCAATTGATGTTATTTTCCCATTATTACATGGACCGAATGGCGAAGATGGAACAGTACAAGGGTTATTAGAATTACTAAACATTCCATATGTAGGTAACGGTGTATTAGCATCATCTGCTGGTATGGATAAAGTTGTTATGAAAAATATCTTTGCAGAGGCTGGATTGAAACAAGCGAAATATGCATCTTTCATTCGTAGCGCATGGGAAAAAGATCGTGAAACAGCGTATGAAAAAGTAGAAGAAGTATTAGGATATCCTTGCTTCGTAAAACCAGCAAACCTTGGTTCAAGTGTTGGTATTAATAAGTGTAATGATCGTGAAGAGCTTGAGAATGCATTCGAAGAGGCATTCCAATTTGACCGTAAAATTATTGTAGAAGAAAATATTGTAGGTCGTGAAGTAGAAGTTGGTGTATTAGGTAATGATGAGCCGAAATGTTCAGTTGTAGGTGAAATTGTACCGAAAAAAGATTTTTATGATTACAAATCGAAATACATCGATGGTGATACAGCGTTAATTATTCCAGCTGAAATGACAGAAGAAGAGTCTAATGTAATTAAGCGAGATGCAATTATCGCATTCCAATCATTAGATGGTTCGGGCTTAACACGAGCTGATTTCTTCTTAACGAAAGATGGAGAAGTATATATTAACGAAGTAAACACAATGCCAGGATTCACGCCGTTTAGTATGTTCCCTCTATTATGGCAACATACAGGGTTACCGTATCCGGAATTAATCGAAGAGCTAATTCGCTTAGCGATTGAGCGTCACGAAGAAAAACAAAAAATTAAATATACAATCTAACAAAAAAGGAGGAAGCACTATTCGAAGGAATAGTGCTTCCTCTATGTAAGGAGTGTTTTCATGATAAATCGAACGTTAAAACAAGTAGAGCAGATGATAAATGGTACTGGATTAGCAGAGCAGTATGAGGGAATTACTATACAAGGAGTGTCTATTGATACGAGGAAAATTGAAAATGGAAATTTATATGTTCCAATTCAAGGTGAACGTTTCGATGGACATGCTTTTGTAGACAAAGCTGTTGAAAATGGGGCGATTGCTACATTATGGATGAAAGATGTAGAAAACCCACCTGAAAATCTTCCGGTTATTTTTGTAGAAGATACACTAGCAGCATTGCAAATGTTAGCGAAAAACTATCGTGATCAATTGGATGTAAAAGTTGTTGGTGTAACGGGTAGTAATGGTAAAACATCTACGAAAGATATTGTAACAAGTATTCTTGCGACTAAATTTAAAGTTCAAAAAACAGAAGGTAATTTCAACAACCACATCGGTTTACCTCTTACTATTTTAAATTTAGAGGAAAATACAGAAGTAGCTGTATTAGAAATGGGCATGTCAAGCCGAGGAGAAATTGAATTTCTATCTAAGTTAGCTCGTCCTAATGCAGCTATTATTACGAACATTGGTGAGGCGCACTTAATGGATTTAGGCTCTCGTGAGGCGATTGCTGAAGCGAAGTTAGAAATTGTTACAGGTTTACAAAAGGGTGGCGTGTTCGTATATAATGGAGATGAGCCGCTATTAACGAATCGTGTTCCAGAAATGAATTTAGCAGCTGAAACAGTTACATTTGGTGATGCGAGAGCAAATGATTACTATCCAACTACTGTAACATTGCAGGCTACTGGGACACACTTTAAGATGAACAGGGATGAAACTTTGTCATTCTATTTGCCAGTACTAGGAAAGCATAATGTATATAATACGCTTGCTTCAATGGCAATTGCAAAACATTTTGGTGTAACGTGGGAGGAAATGAAACAAGGTTTAGTAACACTTCAAATGACAGGTATGCGTATGGAAATTGTAAAAACAGATAGTGGTTTAACAATTATCAATGATGCTTATAATGCTAGTCCAACAGCTATGGAAGCTGCGTTCCACCTAATGAATGGTTTAGATGGATTTGCTAAAAAAATTGTTGTGCTTGGTGATATGTTAGAACTTGGAAATCAAGAAGTGCAATTTCATTATGAAGTAGGTAAATTAATTGATCCAGCAAAAATTTCATATGTATTCACATATGGTAAATTAGGGGCTCAAATTGCTGAAGGTGCAAAAATTAATTTCCGAAATAAGGTAACAGTTGGGGTTTGCTTTTTACACCTACAAAACTTATAATTGATAAAGTGTAATAACGTTTAGAAGTATTTTCGTGAAGAATATACGCCCGGTTATATACGTAAGTATTCAGGAAAATGGCTTTTCCGCAAGTTCGGAAAACGCCTTTTTTTAAATGATAAGTATAGGATAGAAAAGGAGAAGTAACATTGACAACATTTCGAGAACTAGGATTAAGTGAGTCTTTACTACAATCTGTTGAAAGTATGGGCTTTGAAGAGGCTACGCCGATTCAAGCTGAAACAATTCCACATGCATTGCAAGGTAAGGATATTATTGGGCAAGCGCAAACAGGTACAGGGAAAACAGCAGCATTCGGATTACCACTATTAGATAAAGTGGATACAAATAAAGAAGCAGTTCAAGGTATTGTTATCGCGCCAACGCGTGAATTAGCAATTCAAGTTGGAGAAGAGCTATACAAAATTGGTAAACATAAACGTGTTCGTATTCTACCAATTTATGGTGGTCAAGATATTAACCGCCAAATTCGTGCTCTAAAAAAACACCCACACATTATTGTAGGTACGCCGGGTCGTATTTTAGATCATATCAACCGTAAAACACTTCGCTTACAAAACGTAGAGACTGTTGTTCTTGACGAAGCGGATGAAATGTTAAACATGGGCTTCATTGAAGATATTGAAGCGATTTTAACAGATGTGCCAGAAACACATCAAACATTATTATTCTCAGCGACAATGCCAGATCCAATCCGTCGTATTGCTGAGCGTTTCATGACTGAGCCTCAACACATTAAAGTAAAAGCAAAAGAAGTAACAATGCCAAACATTCAGCAGTTCTATTTAGAAGTGCAAGAAAAGAAAAAGTTTGACGTGTTAACACGCTTACTAGATATTCAATCTCCAGAGCTTGCAATCATATTCGGTCGTACAAAGCGTCGTGTTGATGAATTATCAGAAGCATTAAACTTACGTGGTTATGCAGCAGAAGGTATTCACGGTGACTTAACACAAGCGAAGCGTATGTCTGTATTACGTAAATTTAAAGAAGGTACTATTGAAGTTCTTGTTGCAACAGACGTTGCTGCACGTGGTCTTGATATTTCAGGCGTAACACACGTATACAACTTCGATATCCCACAAGATCCAGAATCATACGTTCACCGTATCGGTCGTACTGGCCGTGCTGGTAAAAAAGGTATTGCAATGTTATTTGTAACACCACGTGAATCAGGACAATTAAAAAATATCGAGCGTACAACAAAACGTAAGGTTGATCGTATGGACGCACCGACACTTGACGAGGCGTTAGAAGGTCAACAACGTTTAATCGCTGAAAAACTTCAAAGCACAATTGAAAATGATAACTTATCATACTACAAGCGTATTGCAGAAGAAATGTTAGAAGAGAATGATTCTGTAACAGTAGTAGCTGCTGCTTTAAAAATGATGACAAAAGAGCCGGATACAACTCCGATCGCTTTAACATCAGAACCACCAGTTGTTTCAAGAGGTGGCGGTGGCGGTTCTAAAAAACGCGGTGGTAACGGAAGTGGATACCGTGATGGTAACCGTGATCGTAATCGTAGTCGTGATGGACGCGGCGGTGGCGATGGTCGTAACCGTGATCGCAATCGTGATGGACGTGGAAGCGGAAGTGGCGATGGTCGTAACCGTGATCGTAATCGTGATGCTGGTAGCCGTGATGCTGGTAGCCGTGATGGTAACCGTGGTCGTAAAGGTGAAGGTCGCCCTGGATCTTCAAATGGACGCGGCGAAAGAAAACATCATAGCCGTCCACAAGCTTAATAAAAAAGAGAATGCCCTTTGCTGGCATTCTCTTTTTTTATTTCTGTAATTGTGCATACTACATAGTAACTCGTATAGAAATGAGGTGCTATATGCTTGTAAGACTTGGGTATGTTGCGATGAGTGTACATTTGAAGAATGCTTCTCCATCTCAAACGATGACGTATGCACAGTTTCAGCGGATTGATGATCGAGAGGCTGCGATTCGTAAACTTGAGAGAATCGCTAATTCGAATTTGGAAAATTGCTTACGGTTATTAAAACATAATAAAGGACATGATATATCTTTCTTTCGACTTAGTTCCAAGCTTATTCCTTTAGCGAATCATGAGGAGTTGTTAGATTGGAACTATATTCGTCCGTTAAAAGAAAATCTGARAGAATTAGGTGAATATGCAATTCGTATGAATATGCGAATTGACTTCCATCCAGATCACTTTGTTGTACTAAATTCACCTGAGGAGAGTATTTTCAAACAATCTGTAAAGACATTGCAGATGCATAAAAAATTGTTAAAGGGTATGGGAATTGAACATAAGCAACGATGTGTATTACATGTGGGAGGAGGTTATAAAGATAAGGAGCTTGCATTAGAACGCTTTATAGAAAATTGGTCAACTGTTCCAAGAGGTATTCAAGAGATGATTATATTAGAAAATGATGACACGACCTTTTCTTTAGAAGAAACATTGTATTTAGGTGAGAAATTAGACATTCCAGTCGTGTTTGATTTGCACCATCATATGATGAATAATGACCAGGAAGATTGGCATGAAGATTGGGCGCGTGTTGTACATACGTGGGAATCGTCTTTGTTACCGGTTAAAATGCACATCTCCAGTCCTAGAGATGGAAAAAACCCGAGAGCACATGCAGATTTTATTGATGTAGATACTTTCTTATCTTTTTTGAAAAAGATAAAGGGGAGTGTTCCGCGAATTGATTGTATGATTGAGGCGAAGAAAAAGGACGAGTCTTTATTTCAACTAATGAGAGAGTTAAGTAAACAAACAGATGTGGAAATTATCGATGGTGCGAGCTTCTATATTAAATAAGCTCTGCGCCATCGTTTTTTTTTGTTAAAAAAGGGGTGCACATGCCGCCGATGATCAGTCCTATTAAATGGCTTATAGGATTGGAAGAGGGATTAAAGAAAGTAAATAGTAGTAATATAAGTATCATTATTGAAAAAATAGCGATGTCTCTTGGTTTTGAAGAACGATATCGACTATACAATAAAAATAATTGGGCGCCTAGTAATCCGAAAATACCACCAGATGCTCCGGCGTGAATATATTCAAGAGGCATAATAATATAAGAAGAAATATTCCCGAGAATGCCAGAAAGGAAAAAAATAATGATGAAAGAAAAATGTCCTAGTTGTTTTTCGATAGAAGAACCAAATACGAATAAACAAATACTATTAGAAAGGAAGTGTTGTAAGTCTACGTGTACAAGTAAGGAAGTTATGACACGCCACCATTCTCCTTTAGCGATATATTCATTGTAGGCTGCCAGGTGAAAGAGGGAAAAGTCGCTCGATATAATCATGACTAATTGTATAAGAAGTAAAGAAATGATAATCGGTTGTAAGGAAATGCGAGTGGATGGTATTAGCATGTTGTTAGTATCACTCCTTTTGCATCAGAAAGATTCTCTGTTATTCTTACAATATGAATGAAGAAAGCTAAATAGAAGAAGGGGATTTTGAAATGATTGTAGGGATTGGAATCGATATTATTGAGTTAAATCGAATTGAAAAAATGCTAGATGGAAAGCTTAAATTTATGGAACGTATTTTAACTGAAAGAGAACGTGGTGTTGCCAAGAGGCTGAAAGGAAGTCGTCTTACAGAATTTGTAGCTGGAAGATTTGCAGCAAAAGAGGCGTATTCTAAAGCGGTAGGGACCGGTATCGGGAAAGAAGTGAGTTTTTTAGATATTGAAGTAAGGAATGATGATAGAGGTAAGCCGATTATCATTACAAATACAGAGCATATTGTTCATTTATCAATTAGTCATAGTAAAGAATTTGCCGTTGCTCAAGTTGTTTTGGAAAGCTCGTCACGCTAGTCTGCATATTTTATATCTTTGTCTCATATATTTGAGGTAGCGATAAGGAAGGCATATCTTCCATTCATTTATAGGGGCAAAGGGGCTGAAGTGATGAAAAGGCGTCTGTTTTTAGTTCTTGTCGGTTTATTGACCGTTTTTGTGTTGGCGGGTTGTATGGAAAAGAAACAGGAAGATGTTGTGAGAGATTTAGAAACGAAAGTTAAAAGTATGAAGAGTTATCAAGCTGAAGCGAAATTATCTATTAAAACAGGAAATGAACCTCAAGAGTACAATGTAGAAATTTGGCATAAAGAACCTTCGTATTATCGTGTGAATTTGCAGAATGCAAAAAAGGATCAGAGTCAAATTATTTTAAGGAATGATGAAGGTGTATTTGTATTAACACCGGCACTTAATAAGAGTTTCCGTTTTCAAAGTGATTGGCCGCAAAATAGTAGCCAGGCTTATTTATATGAATCACTTGTAAGAGATATTTTGCAAGATAAGAAAAATCTCTCTTTCGAGAAAACAGATAAGTATTATGTGTTTAAAACAAAAACAAATTATCAACATCAAAATATGTTGCCGAAACAAGARATTAAGCTGAATAAAAGTGATTTAACACCAGTTTCTGTGAAACTGATGGATAATGATCAAAATGTCCTTGTAAAAGTAGATTTCACTAAAGTAAAGTTTGATGCAAAGTTTGATAAAGGTGCATTTGATACGAAACAAAATATGTCTAGGGCACAAGTAGATGTTCAGACGGCAGCGAAAGAAGACAAACCGTTTGCTATTTTGTATCCACGTGATACACCGCAAGGTATGACTTTGAAAGAGGAAGAAGAGTTGAAGACAGACAGTGGCAAGCGTGCAATACTCACATACACTGGAAGTAAGAAATCCTTTACTTTAATACAAGAAAAGTCAAAAATTGCAGAGGCCTCATCGGCGGTAAGTGTAAGTGGAGAGCCGGTTGATCTTGGTTTCACGATTGGTGCATTGACGAAAGACTCTGTAACGTGGTCACATAACGGAGTAGAATATATGCTCGTGTCTAAAGGTTTAGAGCCGAATGAGTTGTTGATGGTTGCTCGTTCGGTTACAGCGAAGCAGGTGAAGTAAACTTCTTAGACGTGGTGATATATGTGCACCACGTCTTTTCTTAGTTTGAAGGTGGATTTCATAAAAGAAGCATATAAAAGAATAAGCTTCGCATATCGTGTATAAGGAAGTGTATTTATGGAAGAAGCACCGTTTTACCGTGATACTTGGGTGGAAGTGGACTTAGATGCGATCTATAACAATGTTACGCATATTAAAGAGTTCATTCCAAGTGATGTAGAAATTTTTGCTGTAGTTAAAGCGAATGCATATGGGCACGATTATGTACCAGTGGCTAAAACCGCATTAGAAGCAGGGGCAACAAGATTAGCAGTTGCTTTTTTAGATGAAGCTTTAGTGCTTCGGAGGGCTGGTATTACTGCACCGATTTTAGTATTAGGTCCTTCCCCTCCTCGTGATGTAAATGTTGCTGCTGAAAATGATGTAGCATTAACTGTTTTTCAAAAAGAATGGGTAGAAGACGCGATAAAGCTCTGGGATGGTTCATCAATAATGAAATTCCATATTAATTTTGATAGTGGTATGGGGAGAATTGGAATACGCGAACGCAAAGAATTAAAGGGGTTCTTAAAGAGTTTAGAAGGCGCGCCATTTTTGGAGTTAGAAGGAGTATATACACATTTTGCAACATCCGATGAGGTTGAGACTTCTTACTTTGATAAGCAATATAATACGTTCTTGCAGCAGTTAAGTTGGTTGAAAGAATTTGGAGTGAACCCTAAATTTGTCCATACAGCCAATAGTGCTGCAACGTTAAGGTTTCAAGGGATTACATTTAATGCAGTGCGAATTGGTATTGCGATGTATGGACTATCCCCATCTGTAGAAATACGTCCTTTTTTACCGTTTAAATTGGAACCGGCGTTGTCACTTCATACGAAAGTTGCTCATATTAAGCAAGTGATTAAAGGGGATGGGATTAGTTATAATGTCACATACCGAACGAGAACCGAAGAATGGATTGCGACAGTTGCGATTGGGTATGCAGATGGCTGGCTTAGAAGATTGCAAGGGTTTAAGGTACTTGTAAACGGTGAAAGAGTACCGATTGTAGGGCGAGTGACAATGGATCAATTCATGATACATCTTCCTTGTGAAGTGCCACTTGGTACGAAAGTTACACTCATTGGGAGACAAGGTGATGAGTATATTAGTGCTACCGAGGTTGCTGAATATTCCGGGACTATTAATTATGAAATTATTGCAACGATAAGCTTCCGTGTACCGAGAATATTTATACGACACGGTAAAGTTGTAGAAGTAATCAATTATTTGAACGATATATAGAAGAAGGTATTATTACTCAGCATCTCGTCATTTGGAGGAGTTTCACTAATAAAGAATAGGCTCTTTTTCGCTGGGGAGCTTCTTTTTATACTTGTTATTAATATAAGTTGCAATGAAATATTACTGAAGGATTGCTTTATTTCTTGTTTGAAAGAGATAAAAAGTAAAAGAAGATGAATGTTTTATTTATGAATTGGAAAACATAAGCAAGGAATAAGGAAGTCTTTGCAACAGGCTCCATACAATGGTATTATTACAATAGGTGTCATATATATATATTTGGGTGTGTAGTTGACGGTGGAGGTGTATTTTTGTGTCCGAATCAAGTGTAACTACTGAAATCGTGGTTCGGTTGCCAAAGCAAATGGTAACGGAATTGGACGGAATTGGAAAACAAGAGAATAAGAATCGCCATGAACTAATTTGCCAGGCAACACAACTGTTATTGCGTCAACATAAGACGAAGAAACGCTACCAACATGAATCAATGCGACGTGGGTACATTGAAATGGGAAAAATTAATCTTGGTATTGCATCTGAAGCTTTCTTAGCAGAGTATGAAGCAGCTCATACAGTAGAACGCTTAGTTAGCGGGGGGTAATATTTTGATTGTAAAACGCGGCGACGTGTATTTTGCAGACCTTTCCCCAGTTGTTGGTTCTGAGCAAGGAGGCGTTCGTCCGGTTCTTGTCATTCAAAATGACATCGGAAATCGTTTTAGTCCGACTGTGATTGTAGCGGCTATTACTGCACAGATTCAAAAAGCGAAATTACCCACTCATGTGGAAATTGATGCGAAAAAGTACGGTTTTGAGAGGGATTCTGTTATTTTACTTGAGCAGATTCGAACAATCGATAAGCARCGCTTAACGGACAAAATCACTCATTTGGATGAAGTGATGATGAGTCGTGTAGATGAAGCGTTACAAATTAGTTTAGGACTAATAGATTTTTAAATCGGCAGTTTAAGTTGCTCTCTTTACAGGGCAACTTTTTTTATTATAGAGGAGGTTACGGTTGGATATGGAAATGGTAGATAATCGACAAGGGTTAATGAAAATGTTAGTGAAAGAATTAGGCTTTACAGAAAAGCAAGTTCGTCATGTTATTCAATTAACAGAAGAAGGTAACACAGTTCCATTTATCGCTCGTTACCGAAAAGAATGGACAGGGTCTCTWGATGAGGTGCAAATTCGTGCAATCTTAGAAAGATGGCAATATATGATGCAACTAGAAGATAGGAAAGAAGAGGTTCTTCGTCTTATTGGTGAAAAGGGTAAACTAACCGAAGAGTTGCGTCGTCATATTGTTGCTGCAACAAAACTTCAAGAAGTAGAAGACTTATATCGTCCATATAAAGAAAAAAGAAGAACGAAAGCTACAATTGCTAAAGAAAAGGGATTAGAACCGTTAGCTGAGTGGCTATTATTATATAAAAAAGAAAATCCAGCAGAGAAGGCTATGGAATTTGTTAATGCAGAAAAGGAAGTGGCGTCTGCAGAAGATGCGTTGCAAGGTGCGCAAGATATTATTGCGGAACTTGTTTCGGATAATGCGGCATATCGTAGTTGGATTCGCAATACTACTTTCCGAAAAGGGATTATGTCTTCATCTGTAAAAGATAAAGAAAAAGATGAAAAGAATATATATGAAATGTATTATGGCTATGAAGAACCGTTGCAAAAAGTAGTACCGCATCGTGTACTAGCTATGAATCGTGGTGAAAAGGAAGACGTATTAAGAGTTTCTGTTATCACGCCAATTGAAGAAATTCTTCAGTTTTTACATAAAAAAATGATTCTTGATGAAGCTTCTAAAAGTGCGCATTATGTACAATTAGCGATGGAAGATGGATATAAGCGATTAATTCAACCTTCAATAGAAAGAGAAATTCGTAAAGAATTAATGGAAACGGCCGAAGAACAAGCGATTCATATTTTCTCTGAGAATTTACGTAATTTATTATTACAACCTCCGATGAAAGGGAAAGTTGTGTTAGCGGTAGATCCAGCATATAGAACCGGTTGTAAATTAGCTGTAGTAGATGATACAGGRAAAGTTCTTCACATAGATGTTATTTATCCGCATCCGCCTGCTCGTAAATATGAGGATGCAAAAAMGAAAATCATTTCAATTATAGATAAATATGAAGTTGAAATGATAGCAATTGGAAATGGTACAGCTTCGAGGGAAACGGAAGAATTTATAGTAGATGTATTACAAAATGTAGAACAAGATGTATTTTACATTATTGTAAATGAAGCGGGTGCTAGTGTGTACTCAGCATCTGATGTAGCTCGCGAGGAGTTTCCGAATTTACAGGTTGAAGAAAGAAGTGCTGTTTCAATTGGGAGACGTCTACAAGATCCACTTGCAGAGCTTGTGAAAATTGACCCTAAATCTGTTGGGGTGGGACAATATCAACATGATGTATCTCAAAAGAGATTAAATGAATCATTAACATTCGTAGTAGAGACAGCAGTTAACCGAGTTGGTGTTAATGTAAATACAGCTTCAGTTGCATTGTTGCAATATGTTTCGGGATTATCAAAAACAGTTGCGAAAAATATTGTAGCTAAGCGTGAGGAAGATGGGAAATTCACGAAGCGTACTGAATTAAAGAAAATCCCACGTTTAGGTGCRAAAACWTATGAACAATGTATCGGGTTTTTACGTATATTAGAAGGAGCAAATCCGTTAGATCGCACAGGGATTCATCCAGAACAATATAAAAATGTTGAATTGCTATTGAAGAGTATAGGGTTATCAAAGAATGATGTGGGGAAACCAAACTTGCAAAAGAGTTTCGAAGGAGTAGATATTTCTAAATTATCTCAAGAGACGGAGATTGGTGAGCCGACGTTAGTTGATATTATGGATGCTTTAATTAGCCCGGAGCGAGATATGAGGGATGAGTTGCCAAAGCCACTTTTGAAAAAGGGGATTTTAAAATTAGAAGATTTAAAGCGTGGTATGGAATTAGAGGGAACGATCCGCAATGTTGTTGATTTCGGTGCCTTTGTTGATATTGGTGTGAAGCAAGATGGTTTAGTACATATTTCTAAATTAAGCAAACAATTTGTAAAGCATCCATTAGATATTGTATCCGTGGGACAAATTGTAAAGGTATGGGTAGATGATATTGATATGAAAAAAGGTCGTGTTGCATTATCAATGTTACCGATTGAATAGTAAGAAAAGAGAGCAGATGAAACTGCTCTTTTTTTATGAACTGGAAAGTTTAATTGATTATGAGCTTTGATGTATTTTACTATAATAAAACCAGCATTCATTTAGTAACTTGATTTGATACCGGTTTTTCTCAAAATATGCACGTTGCATTTGTTTCTTTAGCCACGTGGGCATAGGAATCCCTCCTTGTTTAATCCTGCTCTCAAAAAAAGTAGCTCCTTTTAGTTAAAGTAACTTTGATGAGAGGTTGGTGAGTGGATTTCTAGCAATGCTGCATTTTTAGAAATCACGCTTCTTGAATGAGGATGGGTATATGTACTATTTACTATATGTATAAGAAGGGAGAAAAGTGTGGAAATATTTTTTAGTTTAGGAGGAATGAGAATGGATGAGCAAGAAATTCAGCGGTTAGTGGAAGAGGTATCGTTACAATGCTTTGGAATGCCGTTTTTACATAAAGCGATGTTTAATAGTAGGTTACGTACAACTGGTGGGCGCTATCTATTGAAGAATCATAATATAGAATTGAATTATCGATATTACGAAGTATATGGAAAAGAAGAGTTAGTCGGGATTGTTAAACATGAACTTTGTCATTATCACTTACATATCACAGGAAAAGGGTATAAGCATCGAGATAGAGATTTTCGTGAGTTATTAAAGAAAGTAGGTGCACCACGTTTTTGTAAACGAATGATTAGTGAGGAGGAAACGAGAGTTTCTATGTATGAATGTATGGGGTGTTCTTTTCAATATGTAAGAAGACGTCAAATAAATACACAAAGATATGTATGTGGAAAGTGTAAAGGACAACTAAAACTGGTAGTGAAAACATCTTGACAGTGAAAACGCAATCCAGTATATTATAAACA
>NZ_JBFTMA010000090.1:0-10384 GCF_056396725.1 Bacillus sp. 05T31 | reverse complement strand
GCTGTTGCTAGTGAGAATAGTAAGATTGTGAAGGCCATCGTACGGATACGCCCAAATAAATCAGCAATAAATCCAAATAAATAAGACCCGGTTAGCATTCCTATTGTGGTAGCTAATGTTAAGTTTCCACCTTCAACAGGGCTTAAATGAAATTCTTTTAAAATGTAGACGAGTACGAAAGATAAGAGCAACATATCTAAACCTTCTGCTGCATATCCTAGCGCAGAACCAAACAATGTTTTATATCTTTTCTCCTTCGTTTCCTCTGTTGTTGATTGTACATCAGTAGTGACGTTCATCATTACTCCTCCTTATTTTCTTCTACAGTCGCTATGGAAGAATAACAAAAGGCCTTCTCACCTGATATGATGAGAAGGCCAAAAAAGCATACGTATCTCTAAAAAAGACCATACGTATAGTATATTCCGACTTCCTTCTCAACCTCACGGGGTTGGGTTAAAGGACTGTATTATATTACTTTATTTTTAGCACTCTTCTGTTAGATTGTCAAATAAAGAGGGGATAGTTATGTGTAAAATATTTCAAAAGATATTGCATTCTTCTTGACGCCCACTTCATTATTTTCCCATAATAAAACTAACTCATATAAAAAGGAATGAATCACAGATGCTAAATTTAGTACTTATGATGATTGAACGTGTCGGACTTATTGTTATTTTAGGATTTTTACTTTCCCATATTAAAACGTTCAGGCGCCTTCTTCATAGACAAGATGGGTATGTAGATAAGCTTAAGCTTATTTGTATTTTTTCAGTGTTTACAATTGTCAGCAATTACACAGGAATTGAAATTGCCGGGAATACAATTATGAAAGAAAATTGGCTACAAGGTGTTTCGTCATCTAGTACAATTGCGAATACACGWATYATGGGTGTTGGAATTAGTGGATTGCTTGGYGGTCCTATCGTCGGTATTGGAGTGGGATCGATTGCGGGTATTCACCGTTATATGCTTGGCGGGACGACAGCGCTCAGTTGTGCCATCTCATCAATTTTAGCAGGTGTTATAACGGGGTATATTGGATACATTTTCAAAAAATATAATCGTGTAATTACGCCTAAATTTTCTGCGATTTTAAGTGTTTTTATCGTTACTTTAGAAATGCTTATGATTCTATTAATTATAGAAGATGGACTTAGTGTTGTAAAAACAATTGCGCTACCGATGATTCTTGTAAATAGTTTTGGCAGTTTCATTTTACTTTCGATGATACTAGCTATTTTACGACAAGAAGAAAACGCAAAAGCTTTGCAAACGCATAAAGTATTACGAATTGCTGATAAGACGTTACCATATTTCCGCCAAGGGTTAACAGAAGAGTCTTGTAAACATGTGGCACAAATTATTCACCGCTTTACGGGAACAGATGCGGTATCCTTAACAGATACAGAGGAAATCTTAGCTCACGTTGGATTAGCATCAGATCATCATATTCCTTCACACAGTTTAATAACAGGTTTATCAAAAGAAGTATTAAAAACAGGGAAAATAATGAAGGCAAAATCACGTGAGATTATTAATTGTCAACATGAAGGGTGTCCATTACAAGCGGCAGTTGTTATTCCATTAACTTCACATGGAAATACGATAGGAACATTAAAACTTTATTTTAAAAACCCTAATCAATTAAGTCGTGTTGAAGAAGAGTTAGCGGAAGGGCTAGCGAAAATATTCTCCACACAGCTTGAGTTAGGTGAAGCTGAGTTACAAAGTAAGTTATTGCAAGATGCCGAAATAAAAGCGTTGCAAGCACAAATCAATCCGCATTTTTTATTTAATGCAATTAATACMGTATCRGCTTTATGCCGAACAGATGTAGARAAAGCGAGRAAATTATTATTGCAGCTTAGCGTTTATTTTCGTTGTAATTTGCAAGGGGCACGACAATTACTTATTCCATTAGAACAAGAGTTGAATCATGTACATGCATATTTATCGTTAGAGCAAGCGAGGTTTCCGAATAAGTATGAAGTGAAGATGTACATTGAAGAGGCACTAAAGGTGACTTTAGTTCCACCATTTGTGCTTCAGCTATTAGTTGAAAATGCATTGCGCCATGCTTTTCCGAAAAAGCAGCCAGTGTGCCAAGTCGAGGTACATGTGTTTGAAAAAGAAGGGATGGTTCACTTTRAAGTAAAGGATAATGGACAAGGGATTGAGAGTGAACGTCTAGAGCAATTAGGAAAAATGGTAGTTCCATCAAAGAAAGGGACGGGAACAGCCTTATATAATATTAATGAACGACTTATCGGGTTATTTGGGAAAGAGACAATGCTTCAAATTGAAAGTGAATTAGAGCAAGGGACAAAGATCCTCTTTGTGATTCCGAAAAAAGTAGAGGAGGAAAAACGGAGTGTTAAAAGTATTAGTAGTTGATGATGAAATGTTAGCACGGGATGAATTGAAATATTTATTAGAGAAAACAAAAGAAGTAGAGATAATTGGTGAGGCGGATTGTGTAGAGGATGCATTAGAAGAATTAATGAAAAACAAACCAGATATTGTTTTTCTAGATATTCAATTATCTGATGATAATGGATTTGAAATCGCAAATATATTAAAGAAAATGAAAAACCCACCTTCAATTGTGTTTGCTACTGCATATGATCAATATGCGTTGCAAGCATTTGAAGTAGATGCGTTAGATTACATTTTAAAGCCATTTGATGAAGAACGTATCGTACAGACATTAAAGAAATATAAAAAACAAAAGCAAATAAAGTTAGAAACAAAGCAAGATGTAAAGAGTGTAGATGTAACGGCCGAGATRCATAAATTAGCATTACCAATTGAGGAATCAATTGTACTTGTTAACATTGAAGATATTATTTATGTAGGGCTTGTAGATGGGAAAGTAACTGTAAAAACAATGAAAGAAACATATGTAACACATGATACGCTTGTCATTTTGGAAAAGAAATTACCACAAACAATTTTTATGCGTGTTCATCGTAGTTTTGTTGCTAATATTAATCATATTTCTGAGATACAGCCGTGGTTTAATTCGACTTATAACTTAATTATGAAAGAGGGATCCAAAGTCCCGGTTAGCCGTACATATGCCAAAGAACTTAAAAAGCTGCTTCGTATTTAAGAAGCAGTTTTTGTATTTCGTCTGCCTATTTTTGTAACTAATTTTGTATATTTGACGTTCTGTTATGTAAACGCTTACAGTTCTATTTTTATCTTATACAATAAAGGTACCAAATCGAAAGAGGTGGCCAAAATGAGTACGAAAAAAGTATATAGTTTCTTATCACAAGCATTCATATTTTCAGCTATTATGTTAGTTTCTAATATTATTGCAACGCATTTACCAATTCCGATGCCTTCATCGGTGATCGGATTAGTTATTTTATTTAGCCTATTATGTTTAAAAGTTATTAAATTGGAACAAGTTGAATCACTCGGAACAGCTTTAACAGGTATTATCGGATTCCTTTTCGTTCCATCAGGTATTTCGGTTATTAATTCTCTCGGTGTAATGGGACAATATTTTGTACAAATTTTAACTGTAATTGTTGTCGCAACAATTATTTTACTCGCTGTAACAGGATTATTTGCACAATTTATTTTAGGAAAAGACGATAAAGAAATAGAAGATACGAAAGAATTGAAAGTAGTAAATAAAGGACGCAAGCACGGAAAAGTTGCGTAACCAATTTAGTATATATTGTTAGGAGGGAATGAACATGGCAAGCACAATGACTCCATATTTCGGAATCGTCGTTTCATTAATCGCATACGGAATCGGAACATTATTATTTAAGCATTCAAAAGGATTCTTCTTATTCACACCATTATTCGTAGCGATGGTATTAGGGATTGTCTTTCTAAAAGTAGGTAACTTTACTTTTGAAGAATATAATACTGGCGGAAAAATGATTAGCTTCTTCTTAGARCCAGCAACAATCGCMTTTGCAATTCCATTATATAAACAAGTTGATAAGTTAAAAAAATATTGGTGGCAAATTTTATCGGCTATTGTGGTTGGATCTATTTGTTCAGTGGTTGTTGTGTTCATTGTCGCAAAAGCAATTGGTCTAGATACAGCTGTAATGAACTCAATGTTACCGCAGGCAGCAACAACAGCAATTGCATTACCAATCTCTGAAAGTATCGGTGGTATTCCAGCAATAACATCATTTGCAGTTATCTTTAATGCTGTTATCGTATACGCATTAGGAGCTTTATTCTTAAAAACATTTAGAGTTAAACATCCGATTGCTAAAGGTTTAGCGCTTGGAACAGCAGGACATGCGTTAGGGGTTGCAGTAGGTATCGAAATGGGTGAAGTAGAAGCAGCTATGGCCAGTATCGCTGTGACAGTGGTTGGTGTCGTAACAGTGGTGGTTATTCCAATGTTCATGCCGTTTATTGGATGATAAAACTTACTAAAAAAATATAAAAGCAAGTTATTTGTAGGACGGATTTCTACTGATAGCTTGCTTTTTATGTTACAGTAGTGGTAAGACCTATTGAAGGATAAAAGTTTCCTTAAATCTTCATTAATACTACGTATAATGCGTTCTGAAATAGGTCATTGTATTGTAAAATAAGAAGTAACATAATATATAGCACAATTAACGGGTGGTTAGGGTTGAATATAAATTGCTCGCAATGGCTTTAATATTAAAGGATAATTATAAGTAGAGGATAGAGAGAGATCTACTTGTTAACGTTTTACTTTATAGGACAGGAGAGAGTACTCGTCGATTATGCAAATAAAAAACCTGTTTCAAAGCAAAGGATTTCAGAGGTTAATCGTATTAGTATTACTTGCTCTCATATTGTATGGGATGCAAAGTATGTTAAATTTAATTTTAATTACGTTTATGTTGACGTATTTAATGGATCGATTCCAAAAGTTTATTTCTCGTAAATTAGATCATTTCATGCCAATTAATCGAAAAATTATTATAGCGCTTTTATATGTAATGTTGGTGGCAGGAATTGCCATTACGCTATTTAAATATTTACCGGTATTAACAATACAAATTTCACAATTGATTTATCAATTTAATGTATTTTTAAGAAATCCACCTGATAGTGAATTAATTAAGTATGCAGTTAATGCTGTTAATCATATGGAGCTTTCTAAATATGTGGGGCAAGGCGTAGACATTTTGTATAAATCTATTACGAATGTTGGGAAATTTGGCCTTCAAGTTTTACTTTCTGTAATTTTAAGCTTATTTTTCTTACTTGAAAAAGCACGTATCGTTGCTTTTACTTCGAAATTTAAAGAAAGCCGACTTGCAATTTTCTATAACGAAATAGAGTATTTCGGAAAGAAATTTGCACGTTMATTCGGAAAAGTAATCGAAGCACAATTTTTAATTGCAATTGTTAACTGTGTTTTATCTGTTATTGCATTATGGATATTAGGATTCCCGCAATTACTAGGTTTAGCGTTAATGATTTTCTTGCTTGGCTTAATTCCAGTGGCGGGTGTTATTATCTCGTTATTCCCACTCTGTATGATTGCTTACAATATTGGCGGTATTATGTATGTCGTTTATATTGTAGTTATCGTARCAGTAATTCATGCACTTGAGAGCTATGTATTAAATCCGAAGTTTATGTCTCAAAAAACAAACTTACCAATCTTCTACACATTTATGGTATTAATTTTCTCTGAGCATTTCTTAGGTGTGTGGGGACTTATTATCGGTATTCCAATCTTCATTTTCTTATTAGATGTCTTAGATGTGACAAGTGATGAAATGGAGAAGGACGTTGAAAAAAATAAAGTGAAGTAAAGAAAAAGCATCGATGTTCGATGCTTTTTCTTTTATAACATGACGTTCCTTATGCCATACTGTAAGGAGAAGATAGAATAGGGGTGAAATAATGGCTGTAAATGAAAAGATAGAGTTAGCTACGTTTGCCGGAGGGTGTTTCTGGTGTATGGTTTCGCCATTTGAAGAGATGGAAGGGATTATACAGGTTGTTTCAGGCTATACAGGTGGCCATAAAGAGGATCCAACGTATAAAGAAGTGTGCTCGGAAACAACTGGGCATTATGAAGCAGTACAAATTACATTTGATGCAAATAAAATGCCGTATGAAGAGTTGTTAAATATATATTGGAGACAAATTGACCCGACTGATATAGGGGGACAATTCCACGACCGCGGGCAGTCTTATGAAACGGTGATTTTTTATCATAATGAAGAACAACATAAAAAGGCAGAGGCTTCAAAAGAAGAGCTTGAGAAAAGTGGGCATTTTTCGAAGCCGATTGCGACAAAAATATTGCCAGCTGCTACGTTTTATCCAGCTGAAGAATATCACCAAGGATATTATAAGAAGAATACATTTCGCTATGAGTTATATCGTAAAGGCTCAGGTCGAGATGCTTTTATTAAACAACATTGGCCAAAGAATAATGCTCATTTAAAAGAAAGATTAAACGAGATGCAGTTTTATGTAACACAGGAAAATGGGACAGAACCGCCTTTTCAAAATGAGTATTGGAATCATAAAGAAGAAGGGCTTTATGTAGATATTGTTTCGGGGGAACCATTATTTACTTCTTTCGATAAGTTCGATAGCGGCTGTGGATGGCCGAGTTTTACGAAACCAGTTATGTCAGCTAGTGTGAAAGAAAAAATGGATGTTAGCCATAATATGACGCGTACGGAAGTGAGAAGTAAAGAAGGAGATTCACATCTTGGGCATGTATTTCCAGACGGCCCAGGACAAAACGGCCTTCGTTATTGTATTAATTCGGCAGCGCTACGCTTTATTCAAAAAGAAGATTTAGAAAARGAAGGATATGGTGATTTCCTAATCTTGTTTGGGAATAAAAAATAACCTCGCAGTCAGCGAGGTTATTTTTTTATTTTACTTTTTTCTTTTTAAATTTGCTTAATGCTTCATAAACGATTGGAACAATAAGAAGTGTTAATAACGTTGAACTTGTTAATCCACCAATTACTGTTACGCCAAGTCCTTTAGAAATTAAGCCGCTACCTTCAAATCCTAATGCAAGCGGGATAAGAGCCCCGATTGTTGCAATTGCAGTCATTAAGATAGGACGCAGGCGTGTTGTACCAGCTTCTAATAATGCTTCACGTGTTGATAGGCCGTCGTTTTCTTTATGAATAACACGGTCAATGAGCACGATTGCGTTCGTTACAACGATACCAATTAGCATAAGAGCCCCAATCATCGCAGATACGCTTAACGTTTCGCCAGARATTAATAAGGCAACGAGTGCACCAATGATTGTGAATGGTAGCGAGAATAAAATTGCGAATGGTGCAAGGGCACCGCCAAATGTAACAACAAGAACGAAGTATACAATGGCAATCGCAGCTAACATCGCTAAGCCAAGTTGTTTGAATGATTCTTGAATATCTTGTGTAACACCACCCATAGAAACATCTATACCAGAAGGAAGATCCATTTTATCTACTTCTTTTTGAACAGCGGCAGATGCTTTTGAAACGTCATCAGATGTTAGTTTTGCACTAACTTCCGCATAAACACGGCCATCACGATGTGTTACTGTGTTAGAAGTTTCACCTTCTTTTACAGTCATAACATCTTTAACAGCAACTTCATTACCAAGTGGTGTTGTAATTTTACGATTTGTTAAGTCATCGATCGTTTCATAGTTTTGTTTTTCAGTTTCTACATATACATTTATATCTTTATYATCTTTTTTAATTGTTGTAAGAACAGGGCGATCATGTTGATTAGAAAGTCCCATTCCAATTTGAGCAGCAGTTAGCCCCATTTTACTTAACTTTTCTTGATCAGCGACTAAAGTATATTCTGCATATGTTTTTGCAACACTAGAGTCTATGTCTTTTAAATCTTTATTTTTCTTCATGATATTTTGAATGTCTTTCACGATAGGCTTAATTTCTTCAGAGCTATCTCCATAAACGTATAGCTTAATTTCGTTACTACCGCCACCTGCTCCGAAATCTTGGTTTTTCCATTCACCTTTTCCAGACATCTTTTGTAAATCTTTAACGACTTGTTCTTTYTCTTTTTCAAAGTTTTTCGTATCGTTATCATATTGAACGAAGAACATCGCTTGATTTGTTTGACCAGGGCTCATTGGGTTTTCGCCGCCTAATGAGAATTGAATCGTTTTGACGTCTTTTTTATCTTGGAAATGCTTTTCAGCTTTCGTTGCAATTTTTTCAACGTCGTCTAACGTTTGACCTGGCTCAGGTTTGTACGTTGCGATAATCATTTTTTCTTCTTCAGATGGTAAGAAGCTGACACCGATGATTGGTACAAGTGCAAGGCTGCCTACTAATAGGAGGACTGTGATACTTGATGTAATAATTTTATGGTTTAACGCCCATTCAAGTATACGTTTATAGCCGTTTGCTAATTTGCTTGGTTTTTCCTCATGATGTACTTCTTTTTCTCTCATGCTTTCCTTCTTAAATAAGGAATGTGCTAGCATCGGTACAATTGTAACTGCCACAAGTAAGGAAGCAAGTAGGGCAAAAACAATTGTTAAAGCAAACGGTAAGAACATTTCACCAATCATACCYTTTACAAGYCCAAGAGGTAAGAATACAGCGATTGTTACAATTGTAGAAGACATAATCGGGATAAACATTTCTTTCGTAGCTTCACGAATTAAATCTTTCCCACGTAATTTCTCTTCTGATAAAGACATACGTCGGTAAATATTTTCAATAACAACAATTGAGTCATCAACAACGCGTCCAATAGCAACTGTCATTGCTCCAAGTGTCATAATGTTAAGGGTAATATCCATTTGTTTTATTACTAAAACTGCAATTAATAAAGAAAGTGGTATAGAAACGACAGAGATTAGTGTTGTTCGAATGTTTCGCAGGAACAACATAATAATAACAATTGCAAAGATAGCACCGAAAATAGCTTTGCTAAGCATTGTTTCGACTGATTTTTCAATAGGCGCACCTTGATCGAATGTTGAAATAATCTCTAAGTCTTTATATTTTTTCTCAAAGTCCTTCACTTTATCTTTAACTGCATTTACAACATCAACTGTATTCGCATCAGCAGCCTTCACAATTTGAATACCGATTGCTTCTTTTCCATTCGTTCGAGAAATGGATTCTGCTTTTCCAACTTCTTTAATATCAGCAATCTCCTCTAATGTAACCGTTGGCATGCCGTTCATAGCGGCCGGATTCATCTGTGGTGCTTGTGTTCCAGCACCAGCGTTTTGGCTACCTTGACCATTCGGTGATGAAGGGATAGCTGGAATTTTTAATTCTTTTAATGCTTTAATTGTTGTAATGTTACCATCGACAACAACTGATTTTTCCGTATCTTTAAATGTATATAAGCCAAGTGGTAACGATACGTCCGAACCTTTAACCATATTTTTTACAGTATCTTCACTTAAACCTAATTCTTTCATCTTATCTTTTTTGAAGACAAGCTGTACTTCGTCTACTTGTTGACCTGCGATTTGAACAGATGCGACACCATCAAGTCCTTTTAATCCAGGAACAACATTTTTTTCTACATTTTCTGTTAAGGCAGCTAAAGATTCATTTTTACTCGCTACGCTTAATGAAATAACAGGAAAGGCATTAAAGTTTACTCGTGAGACTTTCGGGTCTTTCACACCTTCTGGCAGTTTCACGTTTGCGAGCGATTCTTTAATTTCCGTTTCGGCTTTTTCCATATTTTTATCAAAATCATATTCTACCTGAATAGAAGATGCGTTTTGATAAGATGATGAACTAACAACGTTTACACCGCTTAAATTTTGGAGTTGCTCTTCCATTGGTTTTGAAATTTTATCAGCTACTTCTTCTGGTGTAGCACCAGGATAAACCGTGGTTACTGTTACAATCGGTGTTGTAATATCAGGAATTGTCTCCAGCTTCATATTGAGTCCAGAATAAATACCCGCAATAGTAACAATAATGGTTAGTAGCCAAACTGCGAACTTATTTTTTAACGTGAAATTGATGATTTTGTTCATGTTTGCGCTCCCTTTTTATTATATTGACCAATCGGTCAGTCTAATACATAATATAACTGACCGATTGGTCAGTCGTCAATGAAAAGAGATGGTATAATAAAATCAAACTGCAAGTAGTCGGTTTCCTATTCTTTTTCTGATCATTGGCTTTTACTAACCGGATTTTATAGATGGAAAGGCTTCTATATAAACCATTTACTCCATTAAATTTTAGATGGGGAGTTTTATTTTCAGTTAATGTGGAATAAAATCAAGTTTGAATTTACATAAGATGCGAGATTAAATTTAGGAGAGAGAATATGAAAGAAAAAGAGCGCTTAATTATAGAGATGGCTATGAGGTTATTTGCAACTAAGGGTGTAAATGCAACGTCAGTACAAGAAATCGTAACCGCATGTGGTA
>NZ_JBFTMA010000089.1:0-10385 GCF_056396725.1 Bacillus sp. 05T31 | reverse complement strand
CATGTACGATTTCTATGACATCTACTGGTAAATACTATGTGTCTATCTTGACTGAATACGAAAAAGAGATTGTGCAAAAAGAAGTAGAAACAGTTGTTGGGTTAGACTTTGCGATGGATGGATTATACGTTAGTTCTGAGGATGAGAAAGCCAATTATCCTAAGTTCTATCGTAACATGTTGGACCAATTAGCAAAGGCACAACGAGTATTAGCAAGACGCAATAAAGGCTCTGGGCGCTGGAATAAACAACGTATTCGTGTAGCTAAGTTACATGAGAAAGTAGCTAACCAACGTAAAAATTTCCTTCATCATGAGTCTAAAGAGTTGGCTACTAATTTTGATGTTGTAGCCATTGAAGACCTAAATATGAAAGGAATGTCGCAAGCACTTCATTTTGGAAAAAGTGTCGCTGATAATGGGTGGGGTATGTTCACTTCTTTCTTAGCTTATAAACTAAACGAACAAGGAAAACAACTTGTGAAAATAGACAGATGGTTTCCTTCCACAAAAGCATGTAGTAGTTGTGGAAATGTRAAAAATATGACATTKTCTGAACGAGTATATTCTTGCATATGCGGTGTAAATCTCGATAGAGATTATAACGCAGCTATCAATATCAAAAATGAAGCAATACGCCTATTAGCGTTAGCATAAATAGCAATAAAATAACCTTTGGAACAAGGGAGTTAGCTCGGCTGTCTTAAGACGAATTCGTTAGCTATCAAAAGTAACGACTAACCGAGAAGCCCCCACTTCAAACAGTCCGTTAGGACGTTAAGTGGCGGGTAGTTCACTAGCAAAACGAATATATAACTATCGTATCACATTTAAATTGAAATACTGCTTTAGGGACATATTTCGCAAGAAATCTATGCAAAATAAACAATACATGATCCATTTAGCGGATTAATTCAACATAAAAGTAAATGTAGACTATTTGTGTGGTGTTTTATCTTTTATTAATTATTACGGTACGTGAAATTACAATGTTAAACCTAAAAAAGCCCCTTGAAAGGAGCTTCTTATTTTACAAGGTATTGTTCTATTTCTTTTATTAATAATTCTGCACCTTCTGGACTTAATGCTATCTTACCATTTGCTAATGATATGTTACAATTTGACACTTCTTCTGTTAACGCACAAACACCACCAGGCTGATACCTCTGTAAAATAATGTCTTCACCTTCTACAAAGATCTCTAATGGTGATTTTTCTTTCATACCTAGCGTATTTCTAAGTTCCTTTGGAATTACCACACGCCCTAATTCATCTATTTTTCTAGTTACTCCGGTTGCTTTCATCTAATATCTTTCCCCATTTCATTATCAATTGTACCCAAGTTATTCTTTACTATTGTAACAAGCTTTTCCCATACATGAAAATTTATTTGCATTTACAAAAGAACAAGTAAAATAAATAGAGGATTTTTGGCACGATAACAAGATAAGTAATTGAAATGAAGCAATTCGTCAGCTCGTAGAGAAAGCGTTACGTCTTAAATAATGACTATCCTTTTTATTACCCCTGATTTCTCCCTGTTAATCAAAACTTCCACTGCAGCATCTGCAATATCCCGACAGTCAATAAAAGATGAATGTTGAAAAAAGAAAAAGACATTTTATACTCTTTTAAATTACTTATAGTATGGTAATCCAGACTTTCCCCATGCAAGGAATCCTCCTTTTAAATTGACTACACCCTTTAAACCAGCTCTTTGCAAAATACTAGCAGCTATAGCAGAACGTAAACCCGTCCGGCATTGTAAAACTATAGGACAACCTGTAGGAACTTGATCTAGCTGCTCAAATAAATTACCTAAAGCAATATGTATTGCATCATGAAGGTGTCCTTCATCCCATTCTTTTTTACTACGCACATCGATAACCTTAACACTTCCATCCTTTATTAACGGATATAATTCATCTGATGTTTTTTCCTTATAACTCTCTAAACTATGGAATCTTTGAATTACYTTTGAAGGCGCAAAAGCAATAATATTATCTAAGCCAATRGACTCAAAGTCTCTAATAACTTCCTCCACATTAACTTTTTCCATATCTAAAATGATTAATGTTTCTTTTTTATAGTCTAATAACCACCCACACCAAGTTGAAAAAGAATTGTTATACGGAATATTAATGGATTTTTCAATGTGACCCGCAGCAAAACACTCTACATCCCTTATATCAACAATTTGCTGAACTTTTTTAGTGATTTCTTGGAACTCTTCAAATGTATTAATGCTAATAATATCTCTCTTCTTACGAATTGGTGGACCCAATTTATTTAAATACTTCATTAATGAAAAATACTTCGGAGGATCTGGCTGTCCCGTCAATAGAGTAGATATAAAATTACTTTCTTCATTACACTGAAATGCCCAATTGAGCATCTTTTCATAACCTAATGTAGAAGTTGGAATTGCCCCTAATGCTTTTCCACATGCACTTCCTGCACCATGCGATGGCCAGATTTGTAAATAATCAGGTAGTTTTTTTATTTTTTGTATAGAATCAAATAGTTGCTTTGCTCCTTTTTTAGCAGTGTCTTTAATACCAACAGTTGTTTCTAATAAGTCTGGTCTTCCTACATCGCCTACAAATACAAAATCACCCGTGAATATTCCAATAGGTTGTTCATTTGTATAATTATTCTGGCTCGTGTCAGTTACTAAAAAAGAAATGCTTTCAGGTGTGTGGCCTGGAGTATGAATTACTTTAAATTTTATATGACCAATTTTAAATTCAGTTCCCTCTCTGACAAGATGGTATTGAATCTCATTAAGATACTGATATTTCCAATCACAATCACCTTCATCAGATACATATAAATTTGCTTTATAAAGATGAGAAAGTTCTCTAGCCCCAGAAAGAAAATCAGCATGAATATGTGTCTCAGCCGCAGCAATTATTTCCATTCCCTCTTTCCTAGCATATTCTATATATTGTTCTATACAACGGCTTGGATCAATTACAATTGCTACTCCTTCCTTCTGACAACCAACTAAATAGGAAGCATGTGCTAATTTTTCATCATAAAAATATTTTAARAGCATRGCTATTCCCTCCTATTTCTTATTTCCTATTACTTTTCAGATTTTAAAACAACTTTTTATCTTTCCCCTATAAAATTCCTTTCAACATAAAATTCCAATACATATATGGCAACATATATCTTTTTAGCAAAAACATGCTATACCGTTCTTCCGCTTGATTAAACGGAAACGTTTCTTGAGGCTCATGTTCATAGTTAAATTCAGCTAGTATAAGACTTTTATACCCTGTAACAATTGGACAAGATGTATACCCATCATATTTAGCCTGCATATCTCTTCCATTCAGTACGTCCATAATATTTTGTTTTAAGACAGGTACTTGTTTTCGAATTGCCGCTCCAGTTTTAGATGTGGGTAAATTTGTACAATCCCCTAGTCCAAAAATATTTTTATAACGTACATGCTGCAAAGTATAAGGGTCTATATCAACCCAACCTTGATGATCGCTTATTTCACTATCTTTTATAAAACTAGGCGGTCCCATTGGTGGAACAACATGTAACATGCTATATGACACACTTTCTTTTTTTAGTGTTTGCGTATCCTCAAAAATAGCTTCTCTCTTTTCGGCAATAATTTCTACTAAATTTTTATTATATTTCGTTATAATTTGCTTTCTTTTTAACACCTTATCTAGTGTATCTGCATAACGTGGAACCTGAAATATGTTAGGGTTTGCAGAATAAAACATAACTTCGCTATTCTTTCTTACTTCACTATTACAAAAATGCTCCTCGGCCAGGTACATAATTTTTTGTGGGGCACCACCGCATTTAATAGGGGTGTTTGGGTGGGTAAAAACAGCATTTCCTCCTTTAAATCCTTCAATTTCTCTCCAAGTAGAATCAACATATTTATAGGAATAGTTACTACAAACACCATTAGTCCCAATAGATTCTTTCAACCCTTTAATACCACCCCAATTTATTTGTATACCGGCTGCTACAATAAGAATTTCATACTCAAGCATAGTTTCATCATCTAAAAGAATCTTATTTTCAGATGGGAACAACTTAACAACACGTTTAGGAATCCAGATCGCACCATTAGGAACAAGTGATTCTTGATCACGCATCGTAGACTCCTTTGAAACAATTCCWCCMCCMACTAAACTCCACAGAGGTTGAAAATAATGTTTTTTAGATGGATCAATAATCGCTATACTTTCTTTAAATAGGGATACATTACGTAATAAATGTGCAGTAAAGGACAGTCCCGCAGTCCCGGCACCAATTACAATGATTTTATAACTATCTTTAGTCTTCATTATCCTCTTCCTATCTAAACTTAACTGTTATGAAAAATAGTTATTAGCCTTTTTTAATCGCATTAACATAATTGTAAGTTAAAATCTTGTCATTTTTATCTGATTAAAATGAATTTTTTGTTAATTTTAGCCATTAACATTATTATATGCATGAAATCCTTACATTACTTCTATATTTCGTTTAAAACACAAAAAACTTATGTGTTTCAATGTCGCACTGTATCCAACCTCTCTTACATTGTATTTCTAAAGACGATGGGGGTTTCTTGTTCGAAAAGAGCGATAGGGTTACTCAATCCGCATCCATATATGTTTTATTCTTTTTCTTTACTAAATTTGAACTACTTAATTATCTATGAATACCGTATAAACATAAAATTAGTCACCAAAAACAAGGGCATCAAGCCGTACATGCGAGAACCATTCTATAAAAATCATATATGTAAAAGGAATTTGGACAATTTTATCGAATGGATTTATCTATGAAAACAACACTTTCACATCCAAATCAACCCACAATTGAATCACTTCAAGCTCAAATAGAGGAACTCACGGCAAAAGTGAGTTGGTATGAAGAACAATTTCGTCTCAGTCAACAAAAACAGTTTGGTACGTCTAACTAAAAAAACCTAATATACCTTATAATATAATTAGTATATATTGGTGATATGATAATTGAACAAGTTAGAAAAACCCTCTAAAGTCTTTGTAATTTTTTTTATTTTGCATGTGATATTACTTATATTTTCTCCAAATAGAATAGTAGGTAGGTCAGCTATCCAAAAAGATGACATAAAATTACACGTATACGCACAAGCCACTACGGGAGCACCTCAAAAAATAAGTAAAAGTGATTTAGCTATATTAAAAGAAAAAATTAAAGATACATATCCTAATATAAAATCTACGGACATTGAGCTTGAAGGTGACACACCGTTCCGTCATGTTGATGATCCAGCTTATATCGGAGAATTTACTGTATACAGAAAAGTTATAGGTACAACACTAAATGAAACATCGAGAGAAAATACAGTTGCAGTTTTAAAAGTTTCATATTGGGACATGCCGATGATTCAATACCTGTTTTATGAAGAGGCTATCGCTTATAATTTTGTTACCTATATTTTTTGTTGCACTTTGCATCCTTTGTTTATGTCCTAAGAAAAGCGACCGCCCGTAATAGGCGGTTTTTTTACGTTTACCTGTAACGCCTGCCTTTCGAGTTCGTCTAACTTTTTTAGAAATGTCAATTCCGCTTCTAAAAACGCAATACGTGCTTCCTTTCCCRCGGCGTTCTGTATAAAAGCCTTCCTCACCAATCACAGCTAAGTYAAACCCATTCTCTAAAAAGATTTGGMTAGGACCTTTTCCTTGTTGATTTTCTTTTACCGCTCTTACTTTGAAATCTGAACAATAGCTAATCTAACRKTCCGACATTTTTAATRCATTTTTATTTTTTTCTAGCTGTTTCATTTGAATTTCGTTAAAAATAATYTTACYCATTCTCCGTACCTCATTTCTATCGTTGGTTCCGGTTTTTTGATAAAAATACAAAAAAAACCGAATCATGGGGCTTTTTTTAAGTGTCCATGATTCGGGGTACAGTTCATATAATTATTAGTCTTGGATTAGTATTAGGTGTATTTTTATAGAAAATCATTGAATTACCTAAGAGTCCTGGTCTCAATATCACATCAGATTTGCATCAAAAATGTAAATCAGTATTTTTCTGTTGTTGCTCTTTATTAAGACTTTGTCTTATAAATAATTCGGCAATAATTAAATTTGGCACCCACGCTAACCAAGCAAACAGGTCACCACAAAAATAATGATAAAATGAAATTTTTTGTTTCAAGAAGGCTTTAAAATTTCGTTCTGGGGGTGCCACAAAATTTCAAGTTGATAGCGATGTGTTGCTATCCCAATGAATAAAATTTGATTATATAAAAATAATAAAAACACGACCGTTATACGTAAAGAGGTGTAAATCATGTCTTTAAATGAAAAGAACTTAGAAACCATGGAAAATACCATTGTTGAAACTATCCAGACAAATAATTTACAAGAAATTAAGAATACATTAGAACAGATCTTTGATATTTGTGCCGATTTAGTTGAACATCCATTACAATTAAAAACAAAAACGAATATTTTACTATATTATTTTGAAGGTCTGACAGATGGTTTTGCACTAAAAGGAAATGTCGTTACACCATTATTACAAGAAGTAAATGAAGACAGGCAGGTATTTAATTCTAATATTATTGCTACTTATACAAAAACAGTATATAAATGGAATGAAATTAAAAAAGGGCTGCTCGAGGGACAATGTGTACTGTTTATGGAAGGGGAAAAGAAAGCCCTTCTCATAAATACAAAGGGATGGGCAGAAAGATCGATTCAGGAACCTATTTCAGAAGTTACCATTAAAGGTTCTCATGATGGGTTTATTGAGAATGCCACTAAAAACATAGGTCTCATTCGTAGATATATTCCTTCTACTGAGTTAAAAATCAAAAAATTGACAATCGGAGAACGGGCCACTACTTTTGTATATTTACTTTACTTAGGCGATGTAGCTAACGAAGATGTGGTMCARGAARTRGARACWAGAATCTGTAAAATTAAAACKGATRCRGTATTGAGCATWGGAGAAYTRTCYAAYTTTACAAARGATCAAAATTGGACTCCYTTTCCACAGGCTTATTTAAGTGAACGCCCAGATGCYATTTCTAATCATATTCTTGATGGTAAAGTAGCAGTGTTAATTGATAGATCTCCTGGTGCAATGATCGTTCCAATGAATTTAATTGGATTTTTTCAGACTCCCGATGATTATAATGTACATTGGCTGATTGCATCATCTTTTCGCTTATTACGATTTTTAGGATTTATTATAGCTATATTTTTACCCGCAATATATATTGCAATGGTTTCATTCCACTTTGAAATCATTCCTTTAGATCTATATACTTCTATTGCAACGTCAAGAATTAAAGTCCCTTTCTCGCCTTTACTAGAAGCATTTATTATGGAAATCACATTAGAAATGCTTCGTGAAGCTGGTATTCGTCTACCACAACCAATTGGACAAACAATTGGAATTGTTGGAGGTATTGTAATTGGACAAGCAGCTGTTCAAGCAGGACTTGTGAGTAACGTTATGGTTATTATCGTATCTATTACTGCCATTGCATCATTTGTTGTTTCTAATTATGATTTATCAAGTTGTATTCGGCTTATTCGTTTTCCAATGATGTTATTTGCCTACTTTTTTGGAATTGTAGGTATTGTTAGTGGATTAATGCTCTTATTTGCTCATTTTGTTTCATTAACTTCCTATGGTACACCATATGGATTGCCAATTGCACCATTTCGTCTCCAAGAGTTAAAAGATTCTTTTGTAAGATTTCCTATTTCCATGATCACCACCCGCTCGAGTACAGGACAGCCGGAACAAAAAAAGAAAAAAGAAGGTGGTTCGCATGGGGAATCTTAAATTTCAAAACATAACTTTATTTGAATTTATTGTTTTCATCCATTCACTGCAACTTGCATCAGGTATGTTAATTATGCCAAGCCCTCTTGCTACTACCGCTGGCACAGATGGCTGGATTTCTATCATTCTGGGATGGATGGTTACTTCTATAATTGGCGTATTTATTGTATTAATGTTACAAAAAARTCCTARCAAAAATTTCTCACARATTTTAAAAACATACTTTGGTAAATGGCTAGGGACAATTTTTCTTCTTTTATATGCCTTTTATCTATTTTTTGCTGGTTTTAATACTTTATTAAAGGTAACTGATGTTGTAAAAGTGTGGATATTCCCTTCCACTCCTGCTTATCAAATYKCYATATTATTACTATTGCCTTTTATTATTTTAGCCCTGAGTGGGTTAAGGGCTCTTACTAGTTATTCTATGCTKGTTTTCTTCTTCACTACTTGGATGCCACTATTTCTTCTTTTTTCATTAAAAAGTATGTACGCTCCTTTACACTTACTACCTATTATTAAAGATGGTATATACCCTATTGTAAAAGCAACAAAAGAAACAATTACCCCTTATGCCGGCTTAGAAATTGCATATTTTATTTATCCGTTCTTACAAAAAAAACAAAAGGCCATAAAAGGAATACTAATAGCGAATACAGGAACCATGTTTTTCTAYCTATATGCTACTATTCTTTCTTATATATATTTTAGCCCTGAGGGTATAAAGGAAGTGATTTGGCCAGTATTTCATCTGTTAAAAGGGGTTCGTTTTTCTTTCATAGAACGATTAGAAATTWTATATATYGCTTACTATTTGATTGTATTTTCTACTACAATATATCCGTATTTATTTTTCAGTTTCGAATCTGTGACCATTTTATTTCAAAAAAACGTTCGCAATTGGATGCTGGTTGGTTTTATGCTATTAATAGTCGGCTTATTCGTTTTTCTAAATCCCGATGTGGATCAATATTTATTTATATATTCTCTTATGGATATCTTAAATATCATTTTCTTTATTCTATTACCAACCTTCTTTTTCGCTTACAGCATTGTTTTTACTTGGTTTACTAGGAGGAAACAGCTTTGATTCGAAAATGGATATGGATTGTAATCTGTTGTGTATGTTTAATTGGTTGTAGTCAAAGAATTCCTCTTGAAAAAGTTTCTTTAATCCTTTTAATCGGCTTAGATAGAACTTCTAATGGAAACATAAAAGTGGGCACAAGCATACCACTCTTTCATCATAAACAGCAAAGCAGTACTGTAGAGCATTGGGTTCAGGCGTCAACCATATATGATGGATTTAGCAAAACGGATACGAAATTAACAGGGTATGTGACATCATCCAAAGCTGAAGTTATTTTAATTGGGGATAAATTAGCRCAAGAAKMAAATTGGWTRCAGGMGCTYGATTCYTCTTACCGTGATCCTTACGCTACCATCAATGCTAAAGTGGTGCTTGTTGATGGACCGGCAGAAGATGTGTTTAAAGTTAATAGGCCTGATAAGCCATCACTTCCATCTTATATAAATGGTGTAATCGAATCGTCTATTCAAAATAATCAATCCGTCTCTTCCACGATTCAACAATTAATGAGAGAAAAAAATGAACAGGGAATGACGCAAACTGTTCCCATTATCAAGAAAACAAATAATGAAATTGATACGGTAGGAATTGCATTTTTAAATCATCAAGGAAAGTACTTAACGAAGATTCCTAAAACCGATGTGAAGTTTTTCAACCTTATTAATAAGTCAAAAAATACAGGTCGGATGATACTACACCTTGTTCTTTCTCCAAAAAAATCTGATAAAAAGCCAAATACGTCTGTTTTCGTACAAAATGCAAAGAGAAAAATTAGTGTTGATTTCCAAAAAGGTAAATTTATTTTTAATATAGATGTAAGTATGAATGTATCCTTAATTGAAAAAACCAACGGAAACTTAACTAAAACTCGTTTACATGGTAATAAGAATATAGGTAGATTGGAACATGAAATCCAGGAAGAGTTCAATAAAAAATTACAAGGCATGTTACAGGATATGCAGAGAAATAAAATTGATCCAATTGGTTTATCATTACACGCTAGAGCTTTTCAATATAAAGAATGGAAAAAGGTAAAAGAAGATTGGTTGCACGCTTTTTCAAAAGCTAAAATACGTGTGAATACACACGTTAAAATAAAAGATACAGGAACAATTAGAAATTAAACTATCTAGATTATTTTTAGCCAAGAAAACTTCCCCCTCAATTTGTGTGAAGGTGCATAGCACCAATAAGTTAAGCGGAAGATGAATTCACCTTTTCTGTAGGGAAACATGTGTTTCCAGGGTATATATGGTTCTGGTGCAAAGTTTCTCAAGAGATAAACAGAGGCATGAATRTATGAGGARATATTATGAGGCTACTAGTAATTSCTGTAATTCATGATATACCGAAAAGGCGAAGTCTCCAAAGAGACTCTGCCTTTTCAACGTACAATGAACTTCAACAAAATGTTTTAGTTTTAAATAATTCTCCTTCCTCAAGCGTGTGAAGGGCGTAGCCCAACGGTAGGT
>NZ_JBFTMA010000088.1:0-24358 GCF_056396725.1 Bacillus sp. 05T31 | reverse complement strand
GCGTATTACTGGATATAAAAAAGAGGAAGCAATAGGGAAATATATTTTAGAAGTTATTCCAACGAGTAAGTTGCTTCGTATTATACGCACGAAAAAAATAGAAGTGAATCATGAACTGACGTTAGAGAATGAAAAAAAGATTATTACAACGCGTATTCCGATATTAAAAGAAGGTGGAGAGGTTCAAGGGGCATTTGCGATTTTTAAAGACATTACAGAAGTTGTAGATTTAGCGGAAGAAGTTACAGACTTAAAAGAAATTCAAACGCTACTTGAGGCGATTATTAACTCATCTGAGGAAGCAATTTCGGTTGTTGATGAGAAAGGAAGAGGACTAGTTATAAACCCTGCTTATACGAAGTTAACGGGTTTGACTGAAGAAGAAATTATTGGGAAGCCGGCTACAACTGATATTGTGGAAGGTGAAAGTATGCATATGAAAGTACTTCGGACGCGCCGAGCGGTACGAGGAATACATATGAAGATTGGGCAAAAAAAGCGAGATGTAATTGTAAACGTAGCACCGGTTATTGTCGATGGAATATTGAAAGGGAGCGTCGGGGTAATTCGCGATGTATCAGAAATTCAAAAGTTAACAAATGAATTGAATAGGGCAAGACAAATTATTCGAACGTTAGAAGCAAAATATTCATTTGATGATATTGTTGGTGATTCAGATGAAACGACGGCAGCTATTGAACAAGCAAAACTTGGAGCGAATACACCGGCAACAGTATTACTTAGAGGGGAATCTGGTACGGGGAAAGAGTTATTTGCACACGCTATTCATAACAGTAGTAATCGAAAATACAATAAGTTTGTACGAGTAAACTGTGCTGCTATTTCTGAGACCTTATTAGAAAGTGAATTATTCGGTTATGAGGAAGGCGCGTTTTCTGGAGCGAAAAGAGGCGGGAAACGAGGATTCTTTGAAGAAGCGAATAATGGAAGTGTTTTTTTAGATGAAATCGGAGAGTTATCTGCAAATACGCAAGCGAAGCTCCTTCGTGTGCTACAAGAAAAAGAAATTGTGAAAGTAGGGGGAACGAAAGCGATACCTATTAATGTTCGAGTGATCGCTGCGACGCATGTGAATTTAGAAAAAGCTATTTTAGAAGGGAAGTTCAGAGAGGACTTATATTATCGTTTAAATAAAATCCCGATTCAAATTCCTTCCCTTCGTCAGCGTAAAGGAGATATACCAGCGATTGCAGAAAGGTTAATTCAAAAAATTAATCAAGATTATGGTCGTAATGTAGAAGGACTCACCGATTCAGCCGTTTCGTATTTACAATCATATGAATGGCCAGGGAATGTTAGGGAACTTGAAAATATTTTAGGAAGAGCTATTATCTTTATGAATTATAACGAGATATATATTGATGTACATCATTTACCGCCTTTACATAAAGAAGAACAAGTAGAGACGAAACAAAATAATTTATTACCTGAATTAGAAGAGAAGGCCCTTGAACACCTAGTGACAGAATTTGAGGGGAATATTATCCGTGAATATTTAGAGAAATTTGATGGGAACAAAACGAAGACTGCAAAAGCGTTAGGAATTTCAGTTCGAAACTTATATTACAAGCTAGAAAAGTATGACTGYGCAAAAAATAGCATGCAATAAATTGCGTACCGTGCAATTTATTGCGTGGTATACAAAAAGCGACAAAACGAGACAGAATATTTCGTTGTTTTCCAAAGTATTGATTTTACTGCATTTTGAATGCGTTTTCATTATTGGTAAGACCACTTTTGAAAGTTGGCACGGTATTTGCTTAATGAATAGACGAGGGACGACGGAAAGGGTTGATTACAAAATATGAAGTTAGAACACTTAATTGATCAAGCAGCAGGACAGCCTAAAAAAACTGTGGCTGTAGCAGTAGCTGAAGATCATGAAGTAATTGAAGCTGTAGCGAAAGCAATCAAGTTACAGCTAGCTCAATTTCGTCTATATGGAAATCAAGATAAAATAATAGGGATGCTACAAGAGCATGGGCTACAAACTTCAGAACATATTGAAGTGATTGCAGCAGCGTCAAGTGCTGAGGCTGCAGAACTTTCTGTTAAATCTGTAAGCAATGGCGAAGCAGATGTGCTAATGAAGGGGAACATCCCAACAGCAAATATTTTGAAAGCTGTATTAAATAAAGAGTGGGGACTTCGTAAGGACAGCGTGCTTTCACATGTTGCAGCGTTTGAAGTTCCAAATTACGATCGTCTTATTTTTGTTACAGACGCAGCGATGAACATTGCACCTGATGTAACACAAAAAGCTGCTATTATACAAAATACTGTAGAAGTTGCCCAGGCAATAGGAATTGATTTGCCAAAGGTAGCGCCAATTGCAGCGGTAGAGGTTGTTAATCCTGCGATGCAAGCGACAATTGATGCAGCGATGTTAACTCAAATGAATCGCCGCGGACAAATTAAAAATTGTGTCGTTGATGGACCACTTGCTTTAGATAATGCAGTATCACAAATTGCAGCAGAACATAAAGGCATAGTAAGTGATGTAGCAGGTAAGGCAGACATTTTACTCGTCCCAACGATTGAAGCTGGAAATGTGCTATATAAATCACTCGTCTATTTTGCAAATGCAAAGGTAGGAGCGATGATTGCTGGCGCTAAAGCACCGATTGTTTTAACATCACGTGCTGATTCAGCAGAAACAAAAGTATATTCATTAGCATTGGCAGTTGCGACTGCTTCAAAATAAACCAAATAGGGTAAAACAATTAGGGGGAAACGACAATGACATTAGAAATCTTCGAATACTTAGAAAAATATGATTATGAGCAAGTGGTATTTTGTCAAGATAAAGAATCTGGTTTAAAAGCAATCATTGCAATCCATGATACAACACTTGGACCAGCTCTTGGTGGAACAAGAATGTGGACATATGATTCTGAAGAAGCGGCGATTGAAGATGCATTGCGTCTTGCAAAAGGGATGACATACAAAAATGCAGCAGCTGGTTTAAACTTAGGTGGTGCAAAAACAGTAATTATCGGTGATCCACGTAAAGATAAAAGCGAAGCGATGTTCCGTGCATTAGGACGATACATTCAAGGACTAAACGGACGTTACATTACAGCTGAAGATGTTGGTACAACAGTAGATGATATGGATATTATCCATGAGGAAACTGATTTTGTAACAGGGATTTCACCATCATTCGGTTCTTCTGGTAACCCATCTCCAGTAACTGCATACGGTGTTTACCGTGGTATGAAAGCAGCTGCAAAAGAAGCATTTGGTACAGATAACCTAGAAGGAAGAGTAATTTCTATTCAAGGTGTTGGTAATGTAGCATATCACCTATGCAAACATTTACACGCTGAAGGAGCAAAATTAATCGTTACAGATATTAATAAAGAAGCTGTACAACGTGCAGTAGAAGAATTCGGTGCAACAGCAGTTGAGCCAAATGAAATTTACGGTGTTGAATGTGATATTTACGCACCATGTGCATTAGGCGCAACAGTTAATGATGAAACTATTCCACAACTTAAAGCAAAAGTAATCGCAGGTTCTGCAAATAACCAATTAAAAGAAGATCGTCACGGCGACCTTATTCATGAAATGGGTATTGTATACGCACCAGACTATGTTATTAATGCAGGTGGCGTAATTAACGTAGCAGACGAATTATATGGATACAATAGAGAACGTGCATTAAAACGTGTTGAGTCTATTTATGACACAATTGCAAAAGTAATCGAAATTTCAAAACGCGATGGCATAGCAACTTATGTAGCAGCAGATCGTCTAGCTGAAGAGCGCATTGCAAGCTTGAAAAACACTCGTAGCACATATTTACGCAACGGTCACGACATTATTAGCCGTCGCTAATCATTCATATATAACTTTTACGAAAGGTGTGGTTACCTCTTATGAGGTTTCCACTTCCTTTTAAATTTATTAGTGGAGGTAGCAACATTGTCTGTAAATCGAATTCTTGTTATTAACCCAGGTAGTACATCCACAAAAATTGGTGTTTTTGATAATGAAAGACCCGTTCTAGAAGAAACTATTCGTCATGACGTAGAACAGATTGGAAAATATAAGCGAATTATCGACCAATATGAGTTTCGTAAAGAAACGATTTTAGAAGTTCTACATTCTCATGGTATTAACATTTCAAAATTAAACGCTGTTTGTGGGCGTGGTGGATTACTTCGTCCAATCGAAGGCGGTACGTATACAGTAAACGATGCGATGTTAGAAGATTTAAAAAATGGGTTTAGCGGTCATCACGCTTCAAACCTTGGAGGCATTTTAGCATATGAAATTGCTTCTGGATTAAACATTCCTGCATTCATTGTGGATCCTGTCGTTGTAGATGAAATGGAGCCAATTGCTCGTATAAGTGGTATTGCTGGTATGGAACGCAAAAGTATTTTCCATGCATTAAATCAAAAAGCAGTTGCTCGTAAAGTAGCAGATGAATTAAATCACAAATATGAGGATTTAAATTTATTAGTTACACATATGGGCGGCGGTATTACAGTTGGTGCTCATAAAAAAGGAAAAGTTATCGATGTGAATAATGGCTTAAACGGAGAAGGACCATTTAGTCCAGAGCGTGCTGGTACAGTACCAGTAGGACAATTAGTTGAAATGTGTTTTTCTGGTGAGTAYTACCGAGACGAAATGGTTAAAAAACTTGTCGGACAAGGTGGACTTGTAAGTCTTATCGGTACAAACGATGCAATTAAAGTAGAACAAATGGTTGAAAAAGGTGATCCTGAAGCAACTCTTATTTATAAAGCAATGGCGTATCAAGTTGCAAAAGAGATTGGCGGAGCTAGTGCTGTACTTCACGGGAAAATCGATGCAATCGTATTAACTGGTGGACTTGCGTACAGTAAAATTCTTGTCGATGAAATAAAAGAACGTGTTCACTGGATTGCAGATGTTATCGTACATCCAGGAGAAGATGAATTACAAGCGTTAGCAGAAGGAGCACTTCGTGTATTACGTGAAGAAGAAGCTCCAAAAGAATATATTGTACGAGAAAAACAAACAGTAGCTAGGGGTTGAGATAATGGCAAGAGAATATGATTTAGTCATCGTTGGCGGCGGTACTGGTGGATATGTTGCTGCTATTCGTGCATCACAACTAGGGTTAAAAACTGCACTTGTTGAAAAAGAAAATCTTGGTGGTACTTGTTTACACAAAGGATGTATTCCTAGTAAAGCTCTTTTACGTAGTGCGGAAGTATACGCAACTGCTAAAAAAGGAGAAGAGTTCGGAGTTATTGCAAGTAATGTAGAACTAAACTTTGCTAAAGTACAAGAGCGTAAAGAGAAGATTGTAACGCAGCTTCATAAAGGCGTTCAGCATTTAATGAAACAAGGTAAAATTGATGTGTTTGAAGGTATTGGCCGTATTCTTGGCCCATCTATTTTCTCTCCAATGCCAGGTACAATTTCAGTTGAACTTGCAAGTGGAGAAGAGAATGAAATGTTAATTCCAAAAAATGTACTTGTTGCAACAGGTTCTCGTCCAAATTCATTACCAGGATTAGAGTTAGACGGAGAGTATGTAATGTCTTCGGATCATGCCCTAAAAATGGAAACGCTTCCTAGCTCAATCATTATCGTTGGTGGCGGTGTAATTGGTATTGAGTGGGCATCTATGCTTGCTGACTTCGGTGTAGAAGTTACTGTATTAGAATATGCGAAAAACATATTACCACTAGAAGATAATGACGTTTCAAAAGAAATGCAACGTYTATTCAAGAAAAAAGGTATTAAAGTGGTAACTGGTGCRAAAGTATTACCAGAAACATTGGTAAAAGATAATGGAGTAACAATTCAAGCTGAACATAACGGTGAGAACAAAGCATTTAAAGCAGAAAAAATGCTTGTATCTGTAGGAAGACAAGCGAATACGCAAAATATGGGCTTAGAGAACACAGATATTGTTGTGGAAAAAGGATACATTCAAACAAATGAGTTTTATCAAACGAAGGAATCTCATATTTACGCAATTGGAGATGTAATCGGTGGCTTGCAACTTGCTCACGTTGCTTCTCATGAAGGAATTGTTGCAGTAGAACATATCGCTGGTAAAGAAGTTACACCAATYGATTATTCTATGGTATCAAAATGTGTATATAGTAGTCCAGAAGTTGCTTCTGTCGGCTTAACAGAACAAGAAGCAAAAGAAAAAGGCTATAAGTTAAAAGTCGGTAAGTTCTCATTCCGTGCAATCGGAAAGGCACTTGTATACGGAGAATCAGACGGTTTTGTAAAACTTGTAGTTGATGAAGAAACAAATGACATTCTCGGTGTTCATATGATCGGACCACATGTAACAGATATGATTTCTGAAGCTGGTCTTGCAAGAGTACTTGATGCAACACCTTGGGAAGTAGCGCATACAATTCATCCGCATCCATCATTATCTGAGGCGATTGGTGAAGCTGCACTTGCTGTAGATGGAAGAGCATTACACGCATAAAAATGTGGATTTAGGAGGTTATGAAAAATGGCAGAAGTAAAAGAAAAGCGCCATGAAGAGCTTGGCTTAAGTGATGAGCAAGTATTAGAAATGTTCCGTACGATGTTACTTGCACGTAAAATTGACGAACGTATGTGGTTATTAAACCGTGCAGGTAAAATTCCATTCGTAATTTCTTGTCAAGGACAAGAGGCTGCACAAGTTGGAGCGGCATTCGCTCTTGATAGAGAGAAAGATTATGCATTACCATACTACCGTGATATGGGTGTTGTACTAGCGTTTGGTATGACAGCTAAAGAGCTTATGTTGTCTGCTTTCGCAAAAGCTGGAGATCCAAACTCTGGTGGTCGTCAAATGCCTGGTCACTTCGGTCAAAAGAAAAATCGTATTGTTACAGGATCATCACCAGTAACAACGCAAGTACCACATGCAGTTGGTATTGCACTAGCTGGAAAAATGGAGAAGAAAGATTTAGTAACGTTCGTTACATTCGGAGAAGGCTCTTCAAACCAAGGTGACTTCCATGAAGGAGCAAACTTTGCTGGTGTACACAAACTACCTGTTATTTTCATGTGTGAAAATAACAAATATGCAATCTCYATTCCAGTTGAAAAACAATTAGCATGTAAAAACGTATCAGATCGTGCAATTGGTTACGGCATGCCTGGATATACAATAGACGGAAACGATCCGCTTGCAGTATATAAAGCTGTAAAAGAAGCAGCAGACCGCGGTCGTCGTGGTGAAGGTCCGACTTTAATTGAAGCAGTATCATATCGTTTGACAGCACATTCTAGTGACGACGATGATCGTGTTTATCGTGATAAAGAAGAGGTAGAAGAAGCGAAGAAAAAAGATTCAATTATAACATTTGCAGCTTATTTAAAAGAAGTTGGTGTGTTAACTGAGGAATTTGAAAAACAAATGCTAGACGAAATTATGCATATCGTAAATGAAGCAACACGGTTTGTATGATCAATTTGGTGAAGATCGTGCGCTTGATGCACCGCTTGCAGAATCTGCAATTGCTGGGGTAGCAATTGGTGCGGCAATGTATGGTATGCGTCCAATCGCTGAAATGCAGTTTGCTGATTTCATCATGCCAGCAGTAAACCAAATTGTTTCTGAGGCAGCAAAAATTCGTTATCGTTCTAACAACGATTGGACTTGTCCAGTTACAATTCGTGCGCCATTCGGCGGGGGTGTTCACGGTGCATTGTATCATTCACAATCTGTAGAAGCGATGTTTGCAAACCAACCAGGTTTAAAAATTGTTATCCCTTCTACACCATATGATGCAAAAGGCTTATTAAAAGCTGCAATTCGTGATGAAGATCCAGTATTATTCTTTGAGCATAAGCGTGCATATCGCTTAATTAAAGGTGAAGTGCCAGAAGATGACTATGTATTACCAATCGGAAAAGCAGATGTAAAACGCGAAGGTGATGATATTACTGTTATCACTTACGGATTATGTGTTCACTTTGCTCTTCAAGCAGCTGAGAAGTTAGCACAAGATGGAATCTCTGCACACATTCTTGATTTAAGAACGGTATATCCGTTAGATAAAGAAGCGATTATTGAAGCGGCTTCTAAAACAGGTAAAGTTCTTCTTGTAACAGAAGACAATAAAGAAGGAAGTATTATAAGTGAAGTGGCAGCAATTATTGCTGAAAACTGT
This sequence comes from Bacillus sp. 05T31, assembly GCF_056396725.1. NCBI lineage: Bacteria > Bacillati > Bacillota > Bacilli > Caryophanales > Bacillaceae > Bacillus > Bacillus sp. 05T31. The sequence continues at coordinate 16,199 of NZ_JBFTMA010000088.1, read as the reverse complement.
CTGTTTGATTTAGATGCGCCAATCGCACGTCTTGCAGGTCCAGACGTTCCAGCAATGCCATATGCACCAACAATGGAAAAATTCTTTATGGTAAATCCAGATAAAGTTGAAAAAGCAATGCGTGAACTTGCGGAATTTTAATCGGGGGGACTATACATGGCTGTAGAAAATATCACAATGCCTCAGCTCGGGGAGAGCGTTACAGAGGGTACAATTAGTAAATGGCTCGTTAATGTTGGCGATCACGTAAACAAGTATGATCCGCTTGCAGAAGTAATGACTGATAAAGTAAATGCTGAAGTACCATCTTCTTTCACTGGTATTGTGAAAGAATTAATCGCTGGTGAAGGTGAGACGTTAGCTGTAGGTGAAGTAGTTTGTGTTATTCAAGTAGAAGGCGCAGATGAAGTAGCAGCGACAGCTGTTGAGGAAAAAACAAAAGAAGAACCAAAGGCAGAAGTCGCTACGCCTGAAAAAGCACCGAAAGCAAAACAACCAACTGATGGAAAACCACGTTTTTCACCAGCTGTTTTAAAACTTGCGGGTGAGCATAATGTTGATTTAGATTTAGTAGAAGGTACGGGAGCAAATGGCCGTATCACTCGTAAAGATATTTTAAAGCTAGTGGAATCTGGAAATATTCCGCAAGCAGGTGCGAAGAAAGAGGAAGCGGTAGCGGTAGCAGCAGTAGTAGAAGCGCGTCCAGAAGCACCAAAAGCAGCGCCAGTAGCACAAAAAGTAGAAGCTGCAAAACCAGTTTCTGTACCAACAATGCCTGGCGATATCGAAATTCCAGTAACAGGTGTGCGTAAAGCAATTGCAGCAAATATGTTACGTAGTAAACATGAGGCACCTCATGCTTGGATGATGATTGAAGTAGATGTGACAAACCTTGTATCATATCGTAACTCAATTAAAGGCGATTTCAAAAAGCGTGAAGGCTTTAACTTAACGTTCTTTGCTTTCTTCGTAAAAGCAGTAGCACAAGCGTTAAAAGAGTATCCTCAAATCAATTCAATGTGGGCTGGCGRTAAGATCGTTCAGAAGAAAGATATTAACCTTTCTATCGCTGTTGCAACAGAGGAGTTTATCACTTGACCACCGTGTACTAGATGGCCTAATTTGTGGTAAGTTCTTAGGACGTGTAAAAGAAATTCTAGAAAATACGTCAGAAAATAATACATCTGTATATTAATAAAAAGCTCGCTTATGCGAGCTTTTTATCATCTTATTTCTTCATTTGCATCCTACTATATGTACAACACTTTTCCCGGCAATCTTACAATGAACGAGTATGTATTAGAAATTTACGAAAATACATTGCTGATATATGGTATATAGATATAAAATAAGAAAAGAATAATTTTTTTGGCAAATCTTACTGACGAAACTGTAGTATAATATATTGTATTATATGAAAAAGAGAGTTATTCTATATAAGTGTTTTATAGATAATGTGTAATCAGTCGTCAAAACATGAAGAATGTTGACTCCTGGTTTTTTATTTTGCTGTAACAATGTTTCAGGAGGATGTCATGAAAAGAAGTACCGAGTTTCTAAAAAGTTTAGATGTAAAATTAATTTTAATTTTGTGTGCATTTTGTGTTATAAGTATAACTGCTATATATAGCAGTCAGCAAACCGGACAGTATGGAGATGCAAACTTTGCTATGAAGCAGGGAGTTAACTACATAATTGGGGTTGTATTGTTACTTCTTGTTGCTAGCATCGACTTAGATCAGTTGCAAAAATTGTCTTGGCCGCTTTATATTGCTGGGTTTGCTTCACTTATTCTTTTGAAAGTATTACCACCATCAGGTTTCACACCTGAAAAGTTAGGGGCAAAAAGGTGGTTCGTTTTTCCAGTACTTGGACAAATTCAGCCATCCGAGTTTTTCAAAATCGCATTGCTTCTTGTAGTAGCAAGTATAGCAGTGAAACATAATGCACAGTATATGGCAAGGACATTCCAAACGGATTTACAATTAGTAGGTAAAATTATGCTAGTATCCCTCCCGCCTATGGCCGTTGTATATAGCCAACCGGATACAGGTATGGTGTTCTTATATGCAGCAGCTATCGCATGTATTTTATTTATGTCAGGAATTCAAAAGAAATTAATTGCGTTATGTACAGTCATTCCGGTGACCATATTGTCTACATTAATATTTATATTTGTAAAATATCCAGATTTCTTCTTTAATAAATTAGTTACTTTGTTAAAACCTCACCAACAATCACGTATTATAGGTTGGCTAAATCCATTTGAGAATGCAAATGAAGGCTATCAAACACAGCAATCGATTTTAGCTGTAGGTAGTGGAGGTATGGAAGGGAAAGGATTCGGTGAAGGGAACGTCTATATTCCAGAGAAACACACTGACTTTATTTTCGCTACAATTGCCGAAGAAGGTGGATTTATAGTAGCGGCGTTAGTTGTGTTCTTGTTCCTATTACTACTATATCGAACAATTATTATCGGTTATTCTGCTGATAATTTATTTGGTACATTATTATGTGCTGGATCAATAGGAATACTAACGGTTCAAATATTCCAAAACATCGGTATGATCGTTGGATTAATGCCTGTAAAAGGTATCGCATTACCTTTCTTATCATATGGGGGAAGTTCCTTATTTTCGAATATGATTATGATGGGGCTCATATTATCGGTACGGAAAACGTATAAAAAATATATGTTTTCAGTTAAGTAAAAAAGCTAGTTCGTGTAAAAACGAACTAGCTTTTTTACATATATGCCCTTAAACGTTGCAAACTAAGACAGAATAGCAGTTTGAGACGGGTAAGGAGTGCAAAGTGATGCATATGCATATTTTTGAAGGAGCACGGCATCTATCTAATAGTGAATGGGTTATTCGAGCTATCATAGCATACATATTTTTAATATTAGTTGCGAAAGCGATGGGACAAAGGTCCATCGCACAACTTCGTTTTTTAGATGTCGTATTAGTATTATTGCTTGGTGGGAATATTTCTAACGCATTATCTGATGAAAAAGTAGGGTTACTCGGCTCGATGATTACAACGTTCATACTCGTTGTACTTCACATTATAAGCTCAGTCTTAATGTTGAAATGGGATAGATGGAGACGCTTTTTAGAGCCAGCACCTATTATTCTTATACACAATGGTTCCATTGATTTTAGCAATTTGAAAAAAGCGAGAATTACGGTGGAATATTTATTTTCGGAAATTCGTATGCGCAATGTGAGCGATATTCAAACGATTAAATTAGCATTGTGGGAAGCGAATGGTGTTGTTTCTATATTTCAGTATCCAGAATATGAAGCAGTTTCGCGGCTTGATCTGAAAGTGGCGGGAAGAAGATCTCCAGTTTCTTTTGTATTAGTAAAGGATGGGAGGATTCAGCAAGATGTTCTAGCTTTAGTAGGAAAAACAGAAGAGTGGGCGAAAGAGTGTTTAGAGAAGAGTGCAGAAATCGAATCCATTATGTTAGCTACAGTAGATGAAGCGCATAAAATAAATGTTTTGTTAAAAAAATGAAAAATATACGCATTTTGTCGTTTCATACATATGATACAATAGTGTGGACAACGAAAAAATGGGAGGTGTTTCCATGGGATATGTAGAGGAATTACGAAAAGTAGTTGGTCATCGCCCTTTAATTTTAGTTGGTGCTGTTGTACTCGTTATAAATGAAAGTGGATATGTATTATTACAGCAAAGAACAGAGCCGTACGGAAAATGGGGGTTGCCTGGCGGGCTAATGGAGCTTGGTGAATCACCAGAAGAAACAGCTTACCGTGAAGTATATGAAGAGACAGGAATAGAAGTAAAGAACCTCCGATTAATCAATGTATTTTCTGGAGCGAACTATTTTTCAAAATTAACAAACGGTGATGAGTTTCAATCCGTAACGACAGCCTATTATACCGATGAATACGAAGGGAACTTTGTTATGAATAAAGAAGAAGCGGTTCAGCTTAAATTCTTCCCGGTAACAGAGCTACCTGATTATATTGTRGGATCGCATAAAAAAATGATTGYRGAATATATGAAAATTATGGRAARAAAKATATAATARTATTGGAAGAAATACAAAAACACAGWTCTGGTYGGTAGTCCAGACGCATGATTTCATGTCAGTAACCTTCCCCTCCGGGATGTCCAGTATTTCTAATTTTTGTAAAGGAGGGGCTGTCAATGGATTTGACAGTATATCACGATGGTCAATTTTTTGTAGGAATTATTACGCATAAAGAAAAAGGAAAATTGTATGGAGCAAGGTATATTTTTGGAATGGAACCTTCAGACGAGGAAGTACTTATATTTGTGAATGGTCCAATGTTAGCATATTTCCAGCACGTTGCAAAATGCGGTGTGGAAGTGAAAGAAAAACAGCGTCCAAAAAATATAAAACGTATCATACGACAAGCGGCAAAAGAAGTAAATGTAAAACGTTTTACAAAGGCGCAAGAAGCAATTAGTTTATCTTACGAGTTGCATAAACAAGAAAAGCGAGTGCAATATAAAGAGAAACGAGAAGCTGAAAAGCAAAGAAGACGTTTAATAAAAGTACAAAAGGCAAAGCAAAAACATCGCGGTCACTAAGAAAAGGTGTTAGAGCAAGAGCTCTAACACCTTTTATACGCTTAAATACAAGTAAACTTACTTGTATTTCATAAACATTAACTGGTAAGATACAAATAGGTAGAATTAGAGGAGGGAAAAGATTGATTAACTTTAACTTTTTTATGAATGATGTTGTCCGTCAAGCGCGTGAAGAGATTGTCTCTGCGGGATATACAGAATTGACGACACCAGAAGCAGTCGAAGAAGCATTTAAAAGAAATGGTACAACACTTGTAATGGTAAACTCTGTATGTGGTTGTGCAGGTGGYATTGCTCGTCCTGCTGCTGCACATTCCGTACATTATGATAAACGCCCTAACCACCTTGTAACGGTATTTGCGGGTCAAGATAAAGAAGCAACAGCAAGAGCTCGTGAATATTTTGAAGGATATCCACCTTCATCTCCATCATTTGCGTTATTGAAAGATGGAAAAATTGTAACGATGGTAGAACGTCATGAAATTGAAGGTCATGAACCAATGCAAGTAATTGCAAAACTACAATCTTATTTCGAAGATAATTGCGAAGAACTATAAGGAAGAGAAAAAGGCGGTACGTCCACGATCAAGTGGGTGTACCGCCTTTTTTATTTAGTTTTTAAAATAATTAAATATGCAGGGAGTTTTTATTTTATGCATATTTTTATGCATTAAAAACAGCTTTAATGCTGTTTTTGTATTTATTTTTATTTTAAATATTGCATAAAAATGAAAGTACTGATACAATACAAACATCGAATAAATATTCTATTAAACTTTTAAATATACATTATTAGGGGGAAGAAAGATGAAGAAGTTATTATCAATATCATTTGCACTTATTTTAATTGTAAGTATGTTCAGTGCTTGTAGTAATGGGGAAGAAAAGGCGAATGGCGAAAATAAAAAAGTACTCGTTATGGGGACTTCAGCAGACTATAAACCGTATGAATACGTGGAAGCTTCAAAAAGTGATGAAATTATCGGCTTTGATGTTGATATTGCCAAATATATCGGAAAAGAACTTGGGTACGAAGTGAAAGTGAAAGACATGGATTTCGGCGGATTATTAGCATCTCTTAATTCAGGAAAAGTTGATTTCGTTATGGCAGGTATGACGCCAACTGCAGAGCGTAAAAATAATGCTGATTTCACAGATATTTATTTTGTTGCTAAAAATATGATCGTTTCAAAACACGGCTCTAATATTAAATCGTTAGAAGATTTAAAAGGGAAAAAAGTAGGGGTACAAACAGGGTCAATTCAAGAAGAAAAGGCAAAAGAATTTCAGAAACAAGTCGATTTCAAAGCTGAGGGACGTGACCGTATACCAGAAATCGTACAAGAAATTAAAGCTGGTCGTTTTGACGCTGCAATTATAGAAGACACAGTTGCAAAAAATTATTTAGAAAAAATGAAAGAACTACAAGGAATTGAAATTCAAGAAGCACCAGAAGAAGTAGGTGCAGCAATTGCTCTTCCGAAAAATAGTGATAAAACAGAAGAATTTAATAAAGTAATTAAGAAAATGCAAGAAAATGGAGAAATGGATAAATTAGTGAAGAAATGGTTTGGCAGCGGAAAATAAGCTGCCTTTCACTTTTCTGTGAGGGGAATGAAAAGGATGAATCTAGATTTTTCGGCAATTACGCCTTCAATACCATATATATTAAAGGGATTAGAAGTTACATTGAAAATTGTAGCTGCATCAGCTGTGGTAGGATTTATTTTAGGAACGTTATTAGCACTTTGCAAAATTGCTAGAATACGAGTATTAAATATTGCAGCAGATATTTATACGTCAATATTTCGTGGCACACCGCTAGTATTGCAATTAATGATTATTTATTTCGGTGTTCCGCAAATGATTGGTTATGACATACCAGCCTTTTTAGCAGCTGTACTTGCATTTAGCTTAAATTCAGGTGCATATATGTCAGAAGTAATTCGTGCCGGCATTCAAGCAGTCGATAAAGGACAAACAGAAGCAGCAATGGCTTTAGGTATTCCGTACAGTAAAATGATGAGAAATATTATTTTTCCTCAAGCTTTAAAAAATATATTACCAGCACTTGTGAATGAGTTTGCGACACTTACGAAAGAGTCGGCTGTAGTAACCGTAATAGGAGCGACTGATTTAATGCGCCGTGCTTATATTGTAGGCGGTGAAACATTTAAATATCTTGAGCCATTACTTTTTGTTGGACTTATTTATTATATATTAGTAATTATTCTTACATTAGTTGGGAAAGCCATTGAAGGGAGAATGAAGAAAAGTGATTAAAATTGACAACCTTCATAAATCATTTGGGAAAAATGAAGTATTAAAAGGAATTACAACAACGATTGAGAAAGGAGAGGTTGTTGCAATTATTGGACCGTCTGGATCTGGAAAGTCAACGTTTTTACGCTGTATGAATGTACTAGAAGCACCGACAGCTGGTCACATTTGGATTGGGACGGAAGAAGTAACGAATCCGAAAACAAATATTATGCACGTTCGTGAAAATGTCGGAATGGTATTTCAACATTTTCACTTATTCCCTCATATGACTGTATTAGAAAATATTACGTATGCTCCTATCAATGTAAAAGGAGTAACGAAGCAAGAAGCTGAAAAAAAAGCTGAGAAACTTCTAGAAAAAGTGGGGTTATTAGATAAGAAAGATGCATATCCAAATCGCCTTTCAGGTGGACAAAAGCAACGTGTAGCAATTGCAAGAGCGTTAGCGATGGAACCGGAAGTTATGTTATTTGATGAACCRACMTCWGCGCTAGATCCAGAAATGGTGAAAGAAGTGTTAGAAGTTATGAAATCATTAGTTACGACAGGAATGACGATGGCAATCGTTACACATGAAATGGGATTTGCAAAAGAAGTAGCAGACCGTGTTCTCTTTTTAGATGGTGGAAAGCTCGTAGAAGATAGTAATCCGGAAGAGTTTTTTACAGCACCAAAAAGTGACCGTGCAAAAGAATTTTTGCAAAAGATATTGTAATATGTGAAGGGTACGTGAATAATAGGTAGAAAAGGATGACATTGCGTCATCCTTTTTTTATACTATTTTTAAATACATTTATACATATAGGGGTAATGATATGTTTAAAATTGGATATAGAACAGTGAAAACAGCGCTTGGAACGGGAGCGGCAGTTTTTATTGCTCAGTTATTAGGATTAGAATTTTATAGTTCAGCTGGTATTTTAGTCATTTTATGTGTGCAAAATACGAAACGAAAATCCGTTCAAGTATCGTTGCACCGTTTTTTAGCTTGTGTATTATCGATGGTATTTGCGTTTTGTATTTTTGAAACGATTGGTTATACACCACTAGCGATTAGCGTATTACTGCTTACCTTTATTCCAACTGCAGTTATGTGCAAAATTCAAGAAGGGATTGTCACGAGTTCGGTTATCGTTATGCATCTGTATTCATTAAAGCAAATTACATGGTCTATAGTTGGTAATGAAATTGCTATATTAACGATTGGAATTAGTGTYGCTTTATTAGTAAACATGTACATGCCMAGCAGTGAGAATAAACTGAAAGAGTATCAAGGAAAAATAGAAGAGCATTTCAGAACGATTTTGTTTGAAATGGTCGTTTATTTAAGGAATCGAGATAGTAATTGGAGTGGGGCCGAATTAATTGAAACAGAAATGATGCTGAAAGAAGCGAAAGATTTATCATTTAAAAAACTTGAGAATGAATTTATGCGTGAAGATGACTATTATTATCGGTATTTTGATATGCGTATGCAACAATTTGAAATTTTGGAGCGCATGATACCATTAGCTGCATCACTATCTTGGACGTATGAACAAGCTGATATGATTGCAGACGTAATTGAAAATATAGGGAATTCTATTCGACCTGAAAGTACAGGGGTCATTTCGTTAAGACAACTTCAAGAAATGCGAGAAGTATTTAGAGAAATGCCTTTACCAGTCTCGCGAGAAGAATTTGAAATACGTGCAAAACTTGTTCAACTTGTTTATGAGATGGAGCAATATTTACTCATTAAAAGTCGTTTTAAGGGAAAGGATAATATAAAAGAACTTATTTAGAAGGTAGGAACTATATATGCCGTATCTTCTTTCTTTAGTATTATGTCTTTCTCTATCACCGATCTGGCCTCTTGGTGATAACCCACGTGCTGGAGATCCTTTTATAATTGTAAATAAAGCAACGAATAAACTAGCTTATATCGATGATGGGAAGATCCAAAAGGTTTTTCCAGTAGCGACAGGGAAAACAAATGAATTAACCCCAGAAGGGACCTTTGACATTGTATTGAAGGCGAAGGATCCCTATTATATTGCGAAGGATATTCCTGGGGGCTCTCCAAAAAATCCACTTGGATCGAGGTGGATGGGATTTAATGCAAGAGGAACGGATGGAAGTAAGTATGGGATACACGGGACAAACCAGCCTAGTTCAATTGGAAAATATATTTCGCAAGGATGTATAAGAATGAAGAAACATGATGTGGAATATTTGTTTGATCGTATTCCAATTGGAACGAAAGTATCGATTGTGAAATCGAAAAAAACATTTCAGCAATTGGCGAAGGAAAAAGGGGCCATAGTATTTGGAAAAGTCAACGAAACGGTTGGCTTTTTCTTTTATTATAAGTTGTCTTGACATGTGTACATAACCATGCGTTAATGAGAATATATAAAGATAATTGAGTAAAGGGGTTGCTCATATGTATTTAAATCCAAAAATTTCTTACATGCAGTTTTGTGTTGGTTTTCTATTTGTTATTACATTCATATTGGCAACTTTTAATATATGTTCTTACGTTGTAGCGATTGTATTTATGGCATTACTCAATCTTACTTTTGTTATTGGGGCATTTCAGCAGAAACAATATACAAGTTTTGTAATAGCACTTGTAATGGCCTTTTCCTTTAGCATTGTAGCAATTGTAATATATATAAAATAAAATGTTCATTACAAGATAGACTATCTCGATTTCGAGATGGTCTATTTTGTATGTGTAAGCAGTAAAAAAAGGACGAGTGAATCGTCCTTTTTACCAAAACATACTTGCGCCAGTAAGTAATGTTGTTACAAGCATAGAAATTARCATTATATAAACCATAATTTTTTGAGCTTTTTTATGCATCGTTAAACCTCCTTGCAAATCAGTACAATTTCATTGTAACGAGAAATGAAATTGTGGACAAGGGGAGAGAAAGGACAAAATTCGGGAAGGAGGTGCAAAATATTACAGGAAATTTGAGCATACGTAGAGAATATGTTAAAAGGYGGATTATTAGTTTTTGTTATGCAAGCATGAAGAATGGAGATACGATGATGAAAATATACGAAACAGAGCGTTTACATTTAAGAGAAATTGATGAGTCGTATGCGGAAAAAGTTCTTCAATATTACGACAAAAATCGTGAGTTTTTAAAAGCGTGGGAAGAATATAGGCCAGAGGATTTTTTCACGTTAGATTATCAAAAGAAAAAGTTACAAAAGGATAGAAAAGAGTTCGCGGAAGGTAAGATCATCAGGCTGTGGATTTTTAAAAAGGGTGATGATACAAAAATTATTGGATGTATTTCATTTAATCTAATTGTTCGCGGAATTTATCAATCTTGTGTACTCGGTTATAAATTAGATAAGGAAGAATTGAATAAAGGTTACACAACAGAAGCGCTTAGAAAAGCAATTCAAGTTACCTTTGAAGAATTTCATTTACATCGTATAGAAGCACCAATTATGCCACGAAATTTAGCATCTATACAAGTAGTGACGAAGATAGGATTTCAATATGAAGGTGTATCTCGAAAAATGCTAATGGTAAATGGCATCTGGGAAGATCATATGCGCTGGGTATTGTTAAACGAGTAATAGAAGGCAGATGGGTATCTAGATGTGTTAACCATCTGTTTTTTGTCTTGTATTTCGAAACTTTTGCGAAATTCTGTTATAATTAATGTTGTTACATACATAATGGTAGTGCAGGAGGCGCAGTCTTATGATTAATCAAGAACGTTTAGTAAATGAATTTATGGAGTTAGTACAAGTAGATTCTGAAACAAAATTTGAAGCAGAAATTTGCAAAGTGTTAACAGAGAAATTTACTGCTTTAGGTGTAGAAGTATTTGAGGATGACACGATGGGTGTGACTGGTCATGGTGCAGGTAACTTAATTTGTACTTTACCAGCAACAAAAGACGGTGTTGATACAATTTATTTCACTTCTCATATGGATACAGTAGTTCCTGGTAATGGAATTAAGCCTTCTATTAAAGATGGATATATCGTATCAGATGGTACTACAATTTTAGGAGCCGATGACAAAGCTGGATTAGCATCTATGTTTGAAGCAATTCGTGTCTTAAAAGAGAAAAACATTCCTCATGGTAAAATTGAATTTATTATTACAGTTGGAGAAGAATCTGGTCTTATTGGCGCAAAAGCGTTAGATCGCGAGCGCATTACAGCAAAATATGGTTATGCATTAGATAGTGATGGAAAAGTTGGTGAAATTGTAGTTGCAGCGCCAACACAAGCGAAAGTGAATGCGATTATTCGCGGGAAAACAGCTCATGCTGGCGTAGCACCAGAAAAAGGTGTATCTGCAATTACTATCGGGACATGGTATCCCAACAGTTAACTTAGCAGTTGGTTATGAAGAAATTCATACAACAAATGAAAAAATTCCTGTTGAAGAATTAGCGAAAACAGCAGAATTAGTTGTAGCTATTATCGAAGAAGTAGCGAAGTAAGTAATAAAGTCAAAAAGACGTGTGAACCAATTATGGTTTACACGTCTTTTTTTATTTTGATTCAATTGCTTTCACAAGGCGGATAAGCCAATATAAGAAGACCCACGGAAGTACATAAGTTGTTGCAAAACGTATGAAATGAGAGAAGATTCCTAAAGCGTAAATGTTAATTTTAAAAAGGGGAAGTAACAAATAATTAATCGCAAGGATTACTATAATAATAATAAATACATAATTGAGTTTATTATGTTGTTTCATAACGATTCACCTCCTTTACAATAATATCCATTTGTTACGTACAGTATAGCAAAAAATAGATAGAGAAAAGCCAATAATTATTATAACGTGTAAAGAAATTTGATATAATGAAGGAACAAATGTTCTTTAAGGGGTGAGTAGTATGCGAGAAATGTATCCGAAAAATGGACGTGTTATTTTACATGTAGATATGAATTGTTTTTTCGCATCTGTCGAAATTGCTCATGACCCATCATTACAAGGAAAGCCATTAGCGATTGCGGGGAATGAAAAAGAGAGAAAAGGGATTATCATAACATGTAGTTATGAGGCGAGAGAATATGGAATACGTACGACGATGCCTCTATGGGAAGCGAAGCGATTATGCCCGCAATTAGTTGTGAGGCACCCTAATTTTACATTATATCGAGAAGCTTCATTTCAAATGTTTCAAATTCTTTCCCGTTTTACAGAAAAAATACAACCGTTTTCTATAGATGAAGGGTATTTAGATATTACAGATTGCTATGCGCTCGGTTCGCCTCTTGAAATAGCGAAGATGATTCAACAAGCGTTACTAACAGAGTTACAGCTTCCATGTAGCATTGGGATTGCCCCAAACCTTTTCCTAGCAAAGACTGCTTCAGATATGAAAAAACCTCTTGGAATTACAGTACTTCGAAAACGTGATATCCCAGAAATTATTTGGCCACGATCAGTTGCAGAGATGCATGGAATCGGAGAGAAAACAGCTGAAAAACTAAAAGACATTCATATACATACAATTGAACAGTTAGCAAAAGGAGACGAGCATATCATTCGCGCTAAAATTGGAAAGCACGGTGTTGATTTACAAAAACGTGCAAAAGGTATGGATGACAGGGAAGTTGATCCGAATCAAATGGGACAACATAAAAGCGTTGGAAATTCGATGACTTTCTCAAAGGATATGGACGAAGAAAAAGAATTACTTGATATGTTAGAAAGATTATCGAAATCAGTAAGCAAAAGGCTACAAAAACGAACTCTCGTTAGTTATAACATTCAAATTATAATTAAATACCATGATCGTCGCACGGTAACACGGAGTAAACAATTGAAAAATGCAATATGGGAAGAACGGGTTATTTTCCAAGCAGCATCACGTTTATGGAAGCAACACTGGGATGGTGATTCTGTTCGTCTGTTAGGTGTTACAGCTACTGAATTAGAGTGGAAGACAGAATCAGTRAAACAGTTAGATTTGTTTTCATTCGAAGAAGATGCGAAAGAGGAGCCGTTACTTGCTGTTATTGATCAAATTAATGAAAAGTATGGAACACCTCTTTTACAGAGAGGTAGTCAATTATTGCGTAAGCAAGAAAAGTCGTTTCAGCAAAAATTAGAAAATAAGTTTATGTAGAAGGTTTTAGAGATTTAAACCCTTCTTTTTTAGATGGAAGAGAGGATCCAGCCATTCGATGTCTCCATTGTCTTTCCATTCCGATGCAAGCTCCTACAATAATTGCTATAAATAACCTTAATACGATGTCATACCATATCATCATGGTTACCTCCATACATATAAGTACATGTTATATTTTTTGAGAATGAGTGAGAAATACCCACTCATTCTCATTTTTACAACCAGCTGTGGAATTTTTTAATATAAAGCTTTTTCAGGAATTGTGTTAAGAAAGCATAACCTAATAATATTCCTATGAGCCACGGGAAGTAGCTTAGTGGTAATGCTTGTAAACCAATTGCTGCACCAAGTGGTGAGAATGGAATGTAAATTCCGATTGCCATAATACAAGCGGTTAATATAAGAACTGGTATTGATGCTGTACTTTGAATGAACGGAATTTTCTGTGTTCTAATCATATGGACAATTAATGTTTGAGTTAGCAACCCAACGACAAACCAACCAGATTGGAATAGCGATTGTTCTCCAGGTGTATTTGCACCGAACACATTCCACATGACAACGAATGTGATAATATCGAATATAGAGCTAATTGGACCGATGCAAATAATGAAGTTACGCAAGTTTGCAGTATCCCATTTTCTAGGCTTCTCTAGAAATTCCTTATCCATTTTATCCCATGGAATTGAAAGCTGTGAAATATCATAAAGTAAGTTTTGAATTAAGATGTCAGTAGAAGTATCAACAGATATTCCAACATCAGCATCACGTAGTGCAACGGCATCGTTAATACCATCCCCCATATAACCTACAGTATGACCATTACCTTGCAATACGCGAATGATGCGGGACTTTTGCATTGGATTTAGTTTTGCGAACACTGTTGTTTCTTCTGCCAGTGTTGCTAATGTTTTATCTGGTAAAGAATCAATTTCGTAACCGAGGACAGGTTCGCCTATATTTAATCCCACKTCTTTACAAACYTTTYTTGTAACAATTTCGTTATCRCCTGTTAAGATTTTCACTTGTACGCCRTGTTTTTGCAATGCTTGAATTGCAGAAGCAGCAGATGGTTTAGGTGGATCTAAAAAGCCGATATATCCAGTAAGGATCATAGCGGATTCATCTTGTACTGCATAAGCTTTATGATAAGGTTTGTTATCGTTCTTGTATGCTACAGCGATGACACGCATTCCTTCACTATTTAAAGTTTCGCTAAGATGTTTTACATTTACTCTCATTTCTTCAGTGAGAGGGACAATTTGTCCATCAACTTCAGTGTAGTTACAAATTGATAAAATTTCTTCTACGGCACCTTTACAAACCATTGTATGTTCACCTAAAATATTTTTCACGATGACAGACATGCGACGCCGAGCAAAATCGAATGGAATTTCATCTAGCTTTTGAAAAGCTGATGGATCAAATTTATGGTTCTCCTCTGTATGTTCAATAACAGCTTTATCTATTAAATTTTTCAATCCAGTTTGATAGAAGCTATTTAAATAGGCAAAGTGTAATACACGATCGCACTCATTTCCGTTAGGATCTAAATGACGAACTAGGACAACTTTATCTTCTGTTAAAGTTCCAGTTTTATCTGTGCAAAGAATGTTCATAGCACCTAAGTTTTGAATTGAGTTGAGCTGTTTTACAATTACTTTTTGTTTAGACATGTTCACGGCGCCTTTAGCTAAATTAGCAGTTACAATCATTGGCAGCATTTCAGGTGTAAGGCCAACTGCAACAGCAATAGCAAAGAAAAAAGCTTCTTGCCAATCTCCTTTTGTGAATCCATTAATGAGAAGGACGATGGGCGTCATAATAAGCATGAATGTGATTAAGAGCCAACTTACTTTGTTTACGCCTTTATCAAAGTTTGTTTCTGCACGTTTTCCGATAACCTTTATTGCTAAAGAGCCGAAATACGTATCCGTACTAGTTGAAACAACAACAGCTTTTGCGCTACCGCTAACAATATTTGTACCCATAAAGCAAAGGTTTTCCATATCGAGCGGATTGTAATTTTTTTTCATGTTTTTCGGTAATATATGTTTATTTTCCGTATGGTAGCAGTTTTCGTATTTTTCTACAGGAAGTGCTTCCCCGGTTAAAGAAGACTGATTAACAAATAAATCTTTTGCGGATAAAATACGCACATCAGCTGGCACGATATCACCAGCTGAAAGTGAAATAATATCGCCAGGTACAAGTTCTTCAATTGGAATTTCTGTTGTGTAATTTCGATTTAAATTTGTTACGTTTTTTGTTTCGTGTACAAATCCATCTATTCTAAAGACACTCGCAGTTGTTCGAACCATAGCCTTTAACTTATCCGCCGCTTTCTGAGAGCGGAATTCTTGTAAAAAGCGAATCTTTGCACTTAGCAGTACCATTACAGATACGACAATTGTTCCTTGTATGTCATCTGTGAAAAAAGAGAGCGCTCCAAGAGCTAATAAAACAAAAATAAATGGATTTTTAAATGCCAGCAGAAATTGAATGTACCACGGCAATGTTTTATTATGAGCAATTTCGTTCGGACCATATAAAGAAAGTCTACGAGACGCTTCTTGTTTAGAGAGTCCATCTTGTGTTGTTTCTAAGAGTTTTAACGCAGAGTTTACATCCTGTGTTGCAACTTCCACTAATAATTCGTTATTTGCTTTCATGCTATCTTGATCGTAAGCATGCTTCGTTTCTTGTCTTTGTAAATTTAACATCGGTAGTTCCTCCTCTTTCATGAAGGAGGAAACAATCTGTTACTCGACTATTTAAAATTGGGAGGAACAGCTTCTTTCCTACCTACATGATAAAATATAAGTGTAAAACATATGGGTATCTGGGCTGAATCATCACTTGCCACTGTTCCTCACCTCCGTACAATTTAATAGTTTCTGAATATGCTATGTTTGTTTCATAGTARGGTGCATAAAGAYATAAAAAAGACCTTTACTCAAAACGAGTAAAGGTCTGAATTCGTAGTCAAAAAGAGTCAACAACAAAGACTGTTAGTAAACATAGATAAAAACAGTTTTTGTGTATGACAAAACATACGCACCTCTCCCTCGTTGAGTTTTAGCACTGTATAGCATAGGTACTGAAACCAGCTACGTTAAGAAAGGCCTTCATTCCGACCTTTCCTGTTGACCCATTGGCGTCTCTCGACATTTTTGGGCAGCAGCGTTTCTCTATACAGGAGCCTCACCTAACAGAGA
>NZ_JBFTMA010000087.1:0-19135 GCF_056396725.1 Bacillus sp. 05T31 | reverse complement strand
GATCTAAAAACACACCAACCATCGCCCCGTCATTTAAATATACAGCAAAGTTTACACCGTTCTCTTTTACGATAAGTGGGAACTCACCGCGCTCTCCTGCGACAAAATCATCACCTTCAATGTATTTCCCTTTCGTATCAAAACGCTTTTTCTCATAAATCCCTTTGAAATTTGCTACTTTTTGAAGTGCTGCTATAATCTCATCGCGGAAAGTATAAACCCCTTCACTATACCAACTTATTACGTAATAGCCGTCATAATAATCGATGATTAAACCACCAAGGCCATCGCCCTCACCATTCAGGGCACGGAATGCTGTTGTATCATTTGATTTATAAAAATCTTTTCGTTTATGTAAAGCAGATTTGATTTTACTTTCAAAGAAAGGTTGATTAATTTGCTCTTTCTCTTTTCTCGTTAAAATCCATCCATATCCTTTATTTTGTTTTCCATAATAGCCTTTTCCGATAAATTGGTTCTTCTCATCTACTACGTTGATGATTGTTCCTTCTTCACGTACATCATTTAAATTTTGAATAGCATCTTTTAAAATAAGTGGATATCCACTTTTAATTTCTTTTATAAACTTCGGTTTTATTTTTATAGTTACTTCAGATCGCATGTAATGTCTTCCTTTCCATTTGAATGCTTTCTAATTAGTAGGAAGCAATGTAAAAAACGAGGCTGAAAAAAGCCTCGTTTCACTATACCATATTATTGCTTTGCTAGTACAACTAGCTCATCTCCTGGTATAACCGCTATATATTTATACAATGTTGAAAAAGTAAGACTACCATCATCGTGACGAATAAATAATATTACATCCTCTGAATCGCTCTCTTCTTTATTAATTTTTTGTTCTTCCTCAACTTGTATCGTTTTAAATGTATAACCCTCTTCAATTTTTCTATCTAACTCTTCATAAATTTCATTTTGACCAAACAGTAAATGAGCTTTTTTCGAAAGAGAGATGCGTTCTTGCTCAATCTTTTCCACATCATGAATCGGAAGTAAAAATATATTATGATGTCCAAACTGCGGTACATATGTGTTTGCGACTAATACATTGTAAGAATCCGTATCTGTAACTGAAATCAAGTATTCATACTGATTCATATCTACTTCAAATTGCAACTGCTCTGAGAGTACTTGGCCGTTATATGTATTAAGCCCTTTCACYTTTGCGCATTGCAAATGTTCTTCCGATACATCTACGATTAAGCTSGGAATCCCCATCTCTTTACAATGCATAGCGAATGCAGTTGAGAATGTACTAGCTCCTGAAATTAAAATACCTGGTGGCTGTGTATTGGCTAATCCTAATTTTTTTGCTAAAAATCCAATTGAAAATCCATGAGCACAAACTGTCGTAATTACGAGTGCAAATGTAAGTGCTGTTAATATAGAAGCATCTTTATACCCTTCTTGTAATAACTCCGTCGCAAAGTAACTTGAAACCGTTAATGCAACAATACCTCGCGGCGCAATCCAACCAACTAGCGCCCTTTCTGATCTTGTTAACTCTGTTCCGATTGTCGATACCCAAATTGATAAAGGACGAACAACAAATATCATCATAAGTACGAAGCTAATAATAGGCCAGCTAAAAATCTCCATAATCGTCGTTCTTGGAAGTGATGCTGTTAAGATGATGAAAACAGTCGATGTTAATAGTACGGAAATATTTTCGTTAAAATGACGAATATCACCGATAGAAGAAATATATTTCTTCATCCGTGCAAGTGTAATCCCCATTACAGTTACGGCTAGCATACCTGTTTCATGCATGACTTCATCTGCAATGCCGAAGCATAGTAATACCGTAACGAGCAAAATCGGTGCCTTTAAATATTCTGGTACTTTCCCTTTTAAAATCATATAACTCATAAAAATACTAAACGCATACCCAAGCACCATTGCAAATAACGAACCTGCAAAGAAATATAGTAACGTATGTAAGTGTACATTTTCTTTCGTTAAGAAATTTACAATTTGAAAGGCGAATACAGCAAGTAATGCTCCAAACGGATCAACGATAATCCCTTCCCACTTTAAAATTGCAGCTGTCCTTGGCTTTAATCGTGCTTGGCGTAACAACGGAATAATTACAGTTGGACCTGTCACAATAAAAAGTCCTCCAATAATAAATGCAACCGCCCAATCTAATCCAGCGACGTAATGAGCTGCAAGTGAGCCAGCAATCCAAGCAATAAACGCACCAAACGTAACAATACGAAATACTGGTTTTGATAGTCCCCTCAGTTCACGTACATCTAAACTTAAACTACCCTCAAACAATATAATGGCAACAGAAAGTGATACGAGTGGACTAAAAACATCTCCAAGCACCTCTTTTGGATTAATAATACCGAAAACTGGACCAATTAATAATCCGGCAACTGCCATAACAACAATAGCAGGGAGCTGGAAGCGCCATGCAGTCCATTGTGAGGCGATGCCTAGTGTAATAATAATAACGATACTAAGTAACAGTGATTCGACCATAATACCCTCCTTGTTCATAGTATTGCGAAAGCAAGGCATGAACCATACTTTGCATATGTACATTTCTTATTTAATTCTATTTTAATAATATATAATCTCATTAAATATATAGTCAAATCATTTCTATGATAGTAAGTTCATACCTGATTCTATATTTATATAAAAATTATAATTGACAACGATAATGATTTTCATTATCATTTACAGTATATGAAACGATGAAAATAATGATAGATTTATAGGAGGAATAAAGAAATGATTATTGTTACAAATACATCTAAAATTACGAAGGGTGACGCACATAAATTAATTGAGCGCTTTAATAAAGTAGGTAAAGTTGAAACAATGCCTGGTTTCTTAGGATTAGAAGTTCTTCTAACTGAAAATACAGTTGATTATGACGAAGTAACGATTAGCACTCGTTGGAATGCAAAAGAGGATTTCCAAGGTTGGACAAAGAGTGCGGCCTTTAAAGATGCGCATTCACATCGTGGTGGATTACCAGATTTTATTATCGATAATAAAATCTCATTCTATGATGTTAAAATTGTTCGTATGCCAATTGCTGTGGCTCAATAACTTCGTTTTTAATAATTGGTATAGAAGTATGAGAAGGAATACAACTTCTCTGAGACATGAAGAAATCTTCTTCTAATATTTTTTTAAGACTCCCAAACATAGAGCCGTCTTTCATACGATGTCCGTATAAAATCGTATTTCGATTTTGAGATTTTACATCGTTACGATGATCCATAAAAATACTACCTGCCCTCATGTCCTCGCCTTTATAATTACGGTATAAATAGTAATCATTATCTTTTGCTTGAACAATTGGATAATTAATTTGCGTATCATCCATCGTGATCCAGCCAACTATTTCTGGATTAATTTTTTGTAAGGCTTGAAACTGCGCACGTACTGCTCCATCTGATGATTTTTCTTCCATCGGACTCCTTTGATAAATATCTTGTGCTTCAGCCATTACTTTACGATTTTCATAGTAGTCCATGAACATCCCACCTAATTCATACACGGAGTAGAAAAAGATGCCTAAAAAAGCAACTGTAAGTATTCGTTGAAAAAAAGAGCTCTTTTTCTTTTCTTTTTTACTACTCAAATTATCACCTCAAAATGGATTGTGTGTATATTTAAATACCCATTGGCACCATATACAATCCTGTATCTTCATCGTGCTTTACAACAACGTCTACACCATATATCGTCTTGATCATATCTTCCGTTACGACTTCACCTGGCTTACCCTTCATCACAATTTCTCCATCTTTCATAACGATAATACGATCGCTATAACGGATTGCTTGATTAATGTCATGTAATACCATAACAATCGTTAAACCATGTACTTCATTTAACTCCTTCACTAACTCTAATATTTCAAGCTGATAGTAAATATCTAAATACGTCGTCGGTTCGTCTAAGAACAGCATGGGCGTATTCTGCGCTAAAGTCATCGCAATCCAAACACGTTGCCTTTCTCCACCGGATAAAGCATGAATTTCCTTATCACGTTTACTTAGCAAATTCGTACATGCTAAAGCCCTTTCTATTGCTTCTCTATCTTCATCAGTTTGCGAAGAAAATATATTTTTATGAGGCATACGGCCAAAGCTTGTTAATTTCTCTACCGTCATATCTGCCGGTGCTTCATTTTGTTGATGGACAACGGCTAACTTTCTAGCAAACTCTTTCGGCTTATACTGGCTAATAGCTTTCCCATCTAGCATTACTTCTCCGCTACGGGGATTATGATTTCGCGACATAACACCTAGTAATGTTGATTTCCCACAACCATTTGGGCCAATAATTGTTGTAATTTTTCCAACCTCTATTTCACTACTAACAGACTTTAAACGATCCGTTACATTATCATAAGAAAAGGTTACATTTTTAATTTCCATGAACTTTATCACTCTTTCTAAGCAAGAATATTAAGAATGGGCCACCAATAACTGCCATAATCGTCGCTGCTGGAATTTCGTTAGGTGGCACAATTAACCTTCCAATCGTATCCGCCGTCAAAATTAATAACGCCCCTGCAAGAGCAGAAAATGGAATTAATGCTTTATGGTCTGAACCAACTAGTTGTCTTGAAATGTGCGGAACGAGTAATCCTACGAAAGCGATAACGCCTGCAATTGCTGTTGATACTGCCGCTAAGAGTACTGCAATGGCAGAAATAATAAGACGAACTCTCGTCACGTGCAAGCCTAAGTTTTTTGCAGTCTTATCTTGTAGAGATAATAAGTTACACCAAGCTCCGACAAACAGTGCAAGAATAAGACCAATTGTTCCATAAGTAACCATTATTTCTACATCGCCCCACGTCTTCATCGTTATATTAGAAGTCGTCGTTTGCTTAATACTCTTAATGAAGTATCCACAAATCGTAATGAACGATTCATTTAATCCAGTGAACATCGCATTAATGGCAATACCAATTAAAATAATGCGAAGCGGACTTAATCCTGATTTCCATGAAAACGAATAAACGAGATAACACGCAAACGCACCACCTAGAAAGGCGAATACCGGCGTCCAGAAAAAGAATTGCGGGAATAGCGTAATAATAACAAGTGTCATAAAACTTGCTCCTGAAGATATCCCGATTACCCCAGCATCAGCAAGTGGATTTTTCATRACAGCTTGRAARAGCACGCCCGAAACAGCAAGAGCTGCTCCAGTAAATAGTGCAATAATAATACGTGGGAAACGTAAATCTTTAATCACTTCAACATCTTCATTTGCCCCTGTAAATATTCCTTGTACAAGGTCAATAATACCTACTTCTAAACTACCTTTCGTCGCTGACAACAAAGTCATAATGATGAGTAATACAGTAACAATAAAGAAACTCCAAAATTTTTTATTCATGCTAATCTTCCTTTATATTAAAATGCATCACGGATACATCATTTTTTTCAATTCATCTAACGCTTCAGTCGCTGCTAAATTTCCTGTCGTTCCAAATAAACGCTCTTCTAAATCGTAAACACGATTATTTTTAACTGCAGCGAAGTGTTTCCAAATATCATTTGTTTTAAATTCTTTATCAAACATTTTTACAACTTCATCAGGCATACCATGTGCCGCTCGTAAAATAATGTCTGGATCAGCTTTTTTTAAATACTCTGTATTAGAAGCTAAATACTCTACTTGTTCACCTTGTACAATGTTTTTACCACCTAATTGTTTCACTAAATCTCCAATATAAGAATGCTCTGTTGCTACTAAATAACTCCCCGGTACACCTAATAAAATAAGCACTGTCGGTTCTTTCTTTCCCTTTACTGCTTTTTGAATCTCTGCAACCTTGTTATCTAACTTAGTTACAACTGCTTCAGCCTGCTTTTCACGTCCATATTGCTTACCTAAATTACTAATGGAATTTTGCATATTTTTTAAACTTGTTAGATCTAAAAAGTTTGCTTTCATACCTACACCATCAAAAACTGGCTTTAATTCATATTCAAGTGTTGTCACGGATAATACTTCTGACGGCTTTAATGATTTTACCTTTTCCATATCAGGACTCATCGGATTCCCAACTTCAGGTAAACCTTTATATCTCTTTGGTAAATCTTTAGTACTTGTTGGTACACCAATTAAATCTACTTCTAACGCATCCATAATTTCAGTAACAGCAACTGTCGTTGCGACAATCCTCTCTTTACCCTCACTCTTTACCTGCTTCGCTGTTTCTTTTTTGGGCGCCTGGCATCCAGCTATACTCACTAATAAAATGATAGCCATTAGTACACTTACAATTTTCTTCACTCTTAATCACCACTCCTTTCCAAACAATATGAAACAAGTCTTGATGCATGCAAACATGCATCAAGACTCCAAAAATTACAATCTACCTGCTCTATATTTTCGAACTAGTAAAGCAAGTGAACCGAGCAGTAGCACCATGTATAAACCTAGTTGTGCTGTATCTGCTGTTTTTGAGTTTTTCTCTTTTTTCGAATCATTCTTTGTATCTTCTTTTTTCTTCTTATCATCTGCATTTCGGTTAAAATCAGGATTATCTACTTTTTTTACATTATCTACTTTCGGTGTAATCACTGGATTGTTCGGRTCATTTTTCGGATCTTTTTTTGGATCCTCTTTAATCGTCCCTAACGCACCAATATTATTTGTATCAAATTGAATTTGGACATCGTAGAAGTGGTGGTAGTTCATCTCATCAATGTCTACTTTCACTTTTGCATTTAATTTTTTAAATAAATCTTCTACTTCAAATTGTACTACTCGCGTATTTGCATTTTTATCTTCACTTACTACTTTTGCATCAGCAAAAAGACTATTGTTTTCTGTTTGGAATTTCGTAATCCACGCACTATTTTTCAGCGTCATCTCAATGTACTTTTTACCATCTTTAACGATTAATTTTGCTGGATTTACAGTATAGTCATGCATCTTTGAAAGTTCTTCTGTTTTGTCTTTTAACACTTTAAATGTAATATCATATTGACCATCTACTAAATTTTTCGGATCAACTATTACTTTCGGTGTATTATTTCCACCTTGATTGTCGTTTCCGCCTTGGTTATCGTTTCCACCTTGGTTCCCTAAAGCTTTGATACTATCTTGATCAAATACAAATTGAACATCGTAGAAATGGTGATAATTCATTGAATCAATATCTACTTTTACTTTTGCATTTAATTTTTTAGACAAATCATTTACTTCTACTTCTACTACTCTTGTATTTTGCTCTTTATTTTCACTTAATACTTTTGCATTAACGAACGAGCCATTCTTCTCAAAATCAAACTTTGTAATCCATGTACTATTTGTTAATGTAAACGATRCATATTTCTTACCATCTTTTACTTTCAATACACCTGGGCTTTTTGTGTATGTATTCATCATTGATATTTCATCTGTTTGATCTTTTAATACTTTAAAGCCAATGCTGTATTCACCGTCTTTAAGAGCGTTTGGATCAATTGTTGTATTATTGCCTTGGTTATCTAACAGTTTAATGCTCTCTTTATCAAATGCAAATTGAATATCATAGAAATGATGATAATTCATTGAATCGATGTCGACTTTTACTTTTGCGTTTAATTTTTTCGATAAATCTGCTACTTCCACTTCCACTACACGYGTATCAGCTTTCGTATCTTCACTYAATACAYTCGCATCAACAAACGAACCATTTTTATCAAATTCAAACTTTGTAATCCAAGCGCTATTCGTTAATGTGAATGATACATATTTTTTACCATCTTTCACTTTTAACACGCCTGGACTCTTTGTATACGTGTTCATCATTGAAATTTCTTCTGTTTGATCTTTTAAAGCTTTGAAATTGATACTGTATTCACCATCTTTAATTGTTTCAGCATCTGGATTTTTGTTTCCATCTGGTTTYTCTACTTCCGGTTTCTCTACTTCTGGTTTCTCTACTTCTGGTTTYTCTACTTCTGGTTTCTCTACTTCTGGTTTCTCTTCATTTTTAATTTGTTCAAGCTTATTTTGTTCAAATAAAAGTTGCACATCATGTGTTTGCTTATAGTTTCTTGATGCCATTTCGATAAATACTTTTGTATTTAGTTTTTTAGATAAATCGTTTACTTCAAACTCTACTACTCTTGTATCTTTTTCTTTATCTTCACTCACTACTTTTGCATCAACAAACGCACCATCTTTTTCCGTTTGGAAATTTTTAATTAATGAGCTGTTTTTTAACGTTACAATTGCTTTTTTCTTACCATTTTCTACTTTTAATACCCCTGGATTTACCATGTAAGTATTCATCTTAGATTCTTCATCTRTTTGATCTTTTAACACTTTAAATGGAATGCTGTACTCTCCATCTTTAATTGTGTTAGAATKTGGTTGTTGATCTGGGTCAGGCTTTTGGTCGGGCTTCTGACTCGGATCCGGATTTTCATTTGGATCTGGCTTATTAGCTGGATCCTCTTTTTCATTTGGTTGTTCTACATGAATCGGTGTAATACTATTTTGATCAAATGCAATACGCACATCATAGTCATGATGATAATTTAAAAAATCAATGTCTACTTTTACTTTCGCATTTAATACCTTCTCTACATCGTCCACATCAAATTCTACGACTCTTGTATCTTTTTCTTGATCTTCACTAATTACATTTGTCGCAACAAACTGACCACTTTTTTCCGTTTCAAACTTTGTAATCCATGAACTATGTTCTAACGTAAAGGATACTTTCTTTTTCCCATTCTTCACTTTTAAAGTTCCTGGACTTACAGAGTATTGATTCATCATGGATTCTTCATCTGATGTGTCTTTAAGAACTTTGAAACCGATTGAATATTCACCGTCAGCTAGTTGACTAGCTGCTTGAACTGCAAGGGGTTGTAATGTTGATGTGAATGTAAATACCATTAAAAACATCGCAACAACAATTTTAAGATATTTATTCAATAGAATACCGCTCCTTTATTTAGTTTTGACGTACTTTACGAATTAAGAAAACACCTGAAATAAGAAGTAATGCTGCAAATAATCCGATACGTGCTTCATCACTTGTTTTTGGGTTATCTGTTTTTTCAGCTTTCCCACTTTCATTTGTTCCTTTATTTACATCTTTGTTTGTTTCTTTGCTCTCTTCTTTCTTCACTTCTTCTTTTACTTGTGTATTTTTTTGAGTTTGATCTTCATTTTTTGTTGCAGCAGTTGCCTTATTATCTCCACCTACTGCTTTTACATTTGCATCAAACGCAAAGCGAATTGTGTAGTTATGGTCATAATTTACGTTCGGTACAACAACATGAATTTTTACAGCTGCTGGTTTAGATAAGTCGTCTATTTTAAACTCTACAGTTCTTTTATCTGCAGATTCATCTTTACTAACAACTTTTGCATCAACAAAGTTCCCGTTCTCTGGTGCTTTAAATTCTGTAATCCAAGCACTATGATTCATAGGAATTTGTACTCTCATCTCACCATTTTTTACAATTAACTTAGCTGGTTTTTCAAAATAATCATTTGCCATTGAAGCTGAATCATTTTCTGCTTTTTGTATGACATAGTTAATATCGTAAGTACCGTCAGCTACATTTGCCGAAGCTTGTCCGAATGGCACTACGAGAAAAGCTAGCATACATACGAATGTCATAATAAAAGCGGGTAATACCGAAAACTTTCTCATTTACCTTACTGCCTCCTTGTTTTTCTTTTTTTGAAAATGATAATTATTCTCAATATATAAGAAAAAAAATAATCTTTCTATCTCTATTTTATAACGAGTAACAATATGTAGTTAGAAATATATTGATTATCATTCTCATTGATAGACAAAAAAATAATCCCACCAATTTTTCCTATAAGAATAAACATAAAACTCTTTCATCATTTTATTGATTATCATTCTCAACGAATTTCAAAAAAAATAAACCGCCTAATTCTATCGTTCTATCACCTCTTCTTACAAAAATGATATAGTCATAGAAAACCTCTTCCCTTCCAATATTTCCACAACTAAGTCAATCTTAGCCTACTGGTAATTTTTTTGTCAACCATATTACGTATAAAATTTTTAATATCTGAATTCTTCTATATATAATTTTTCTACAAAAAAAGAGGCTTTCTTTTAAAGAAAGCCTCTTTCCCTTATTTTTCTACAGCAATTTCTTGCTTTTGAAATAAAGAAACTACATATCCAATTGCAATTCCAATGATACCCGGAACTAGCCAGCCAATCCCTACACTGTATAATGGAATCTTATCTAAAATAGGTGCTAATGCTGCAATTTGCAGATTCGCATTGTGCAATCCATCAAAAAAGCTAATCGCAAATGATCCTACAATACCGCCTACATACATCGCTAATGGAAGACGAACGTAATTTTCAACGAGTGATAATACGATAAGTACGATACCAATTGGGTAAATTGCAATTAGAATTGGTAATGCTAATGCGTTTAACTGAGTTAAACCAAGATTTGCTACCATAAATGCTAATACACAGAAAATGAAAATGACTTTTTGATAAGAAAGCTTTGGTAATAACGAAGAAAAATATTCTCCACAAGCTGCTACAATACCGACAGAAGTTGTTAAGCATGCTGCTGTAATTGCGATGCCTAGTAATAATGTTCCGTAGCTACCAAATAAATGATTCACGACGTTTGTTAAAATAATTCCGCCGTTTGCTCCCATTCCAAGTGAAACACTAGAAGCTCCAAGGTAAGCAAGTGCTAAATAAACAAGAAGTAAGCCAAGTGCTGCAATAAATCCTGCAAAGATTGTTACTTTTGCAATACTGTTCTTATTTGTAATGCCTTTTGCTTTTAAAGCATTGATCACAACATTTCCGAAAACAAGTGCTGCAAGTCCATCTAAAGTTAAATATCCATCAATAAAACCTTTAAAGAGCGGGGCACTATACGCTTCTGTAGGGGCACCAAACTCTCCCATTGGAGTCATAATTGCTTTCGCTACAATAATTGCAATAACAGCTAATAAAATTGGAGTTAACACTTTACCAATGCGCCCCACTAATTTCGATGGGTTTAATGCTAAATAGAAAGTTACTGCAAAGAAAATAAATGTAAAGATAACAAGTGGATAGGATTGACCAGCTATCTCACTTGGTAAAAACGGTGCAACACTCATTTCATAAGCAACAGTCCCTGTACGTGGCACACTAACAAATACGCCTAAACATAAATAAATTGCAGTAATGAAAATTAGCGCGAATACAGGATGTACACGTCCTGCTAATTCATTAATATCTCCCTTTAGAGCTATAACAATAACTCCTAATAAAGGCAGTCCTACACCTGTTACGATAAAGCCAAATAACGCGATCCATACATCTGTTCCAGCACCTTGCCCTAACGCTGGTGGGAAAATCATATTACCGGCACCGAAAAACAGTGCAAATAACATTAAGCTTATTGCAAACATCTCAGAAAACTTTAAAGATGACTTCATTTCTACTACCTCCTAATTATTTCACTGACAAAATATTCTGAATTAAAACCCGTCACACATCCTCTTTCAAGCATACTTCCCCGTAAAAGAACGCAAAAAACACCCGTCCCTAACAAAGGGACGAGTGTTGAAATCGTGGTTCCACCCTTATTCTAATAAAATGAATTTATAACGAAATAAGCTCATTTTATAGCTCGTGTAAATTGATAACGGTTTTATCCGCCAAGAATTACAATGCATCTGCAGTTCACTCTTGAAGTTTAGAGGTGGTAAGTTTGTCTTTCCGTATTAGGAAGCTCACAGCCTAAGGCTTCCCTCTCTGARAATCGTCAAAAACAACTCATGTCCTCATCATTACTTTTATAAAATATGTTGTCGAAACTTGTTGTTTTTTATTATATGGGCTATTTTTTAAAAAATCAATAGTTTTATTTTTTCTGACAAAAAAATATAGGGAGAAAATTTTTCCTCCCTATAACTGTCCTATTAATATTTCTAATTCTTCCGCTGTAATATCCCGCCACTTTCCAGATTCCAGTCCATTTAGCTCTATATTCATAATACGAACTCGCTTTAACTTTGTTACAGTAAATCCGAAAGCRCGRCTCATTCTACGAATTTGCCTATTCATTCCTTGCGTTAAAACGATRCGRAATGTAGAYTGATYMACTCTCGTCACTTTACAWGGCTTCGTCATTCCATCTTTAATCTTTACACCGCTGGACATCTCATCAATAAACCAATCTGTAAACGGCTTATCAACCGTAACGATGTATTCTTTCTCGTGCTCATGATCACCGTGTAAAATTTGATTTGCAATCCCACCGTCATTCGTTAATAAGATTAGTCCTTCCGACGCTTTATCTAATCGCCCAACAGGAAAGATACGCTCTGGGTAATTGATATAATCAATAATATTATCTTCAATATGCTCGGCTGCTGTACAAGTAATACCAACTGGTTTATGAAAGGCGATATACACCTTTTCCTTCTCTTCTTTTGCAATAACCTGTCCATCAATCGTTACAACATCACCATCACTCACGATTGCACCGTACGTACATATTTCGCCGTTAATCGTCACGCGTCCCGCTTTAATGAGGCGGTCTGTTTCACGTCTTGAGCAGGATTTTGCTTCGCTTATGTATTGGTTGATTTTCATGTTTTGTTCCTTTTCTTATAGATTAAAAGCGTCAATCCATGGCAATATCATTATGCCAAGATTGACGCTCCTTTACTTCGCAAAAACAACTAAATAAATAACCCCAATTACCAAAAATATTCCGCAACAAGCTAACAATACTTTTGCAAGTTTGTCCATAAACATATAATGGTTTCCCCTTTTGTTTGGTTGTTTGCTATTTTAATTCGACAACTGTTACGCCTAGGCCTCCCTCGCCCATGTCACCGTAGCGGTAGGTTTTCACACCGCGATGTTTCTTCAAGTAATCTTGTACACCTTGGCGAAGCGCTCCTGTTCCTTTACCGTGAATAATTGATACACGAGGATAGCTTGCAAGCTGTGCATCATCTAAATATTTTTCAACGCGCATCATTGCATCTTCATAACGTTCGCCGCGAAGGTCTAGCTCTAACGACACGTGATAATCTCTACCCTTCACACTTGCGACTGCTTTTTTCTCAGTTTGCTTCGGTGTATTAATGTATTCCATATTGGATTCTTTCACTTTCATCTTCAGAATACCAATTTGTACGCTCCACTCTGTATCACTTACTTTTTCAAGCAATTGACCTTTTTGACCGAACGTTAACACTTTTACTTCATCACCTGCGCGTAATTGTTGTTTTGGCGCTGTGTTTTTCACGTTTACTTTTTGTTTCTTCACAAGCTCTGGCGCCGCACCTTCTAGACGGCTCTTCGCTTCAATAAGCTCATGGTCTTTCACGTTTATAAGCTGTGCTTTACGCAATTGACGAAGTTCWTGAATAATGCCTTCTGCTTCTTKCTTYGCAGCTTCGACTTTTTCTTCCCCTTCTTTTTGCGCTTTCTACGTCCTGGTACACCGATTAATAATTTGTACGTTGGGCTTAATGTATTCACATCGAACTCAACGCTCGCATTAATAACTTGCTCACGATTGTATCCATATGCTTTTAATTCTGGGTAATGCGTCGTTGCAACAACGCGAGCACCACGGTTACATACTTCATCTAAAATAGAAATCGCTAGTGCAGCCCCTTCTTGCGGATCTGTCCCAGCACCTAATTCATCAAATAGGACTAAACTTTCAAAATCAGCTTTTTCTAAAATATCTACAATGTTTACCATATGAGAAGAGAATGTACTTAAATTTTGTTCAATCGATTGCTCATCACCGATATCAGCAAAGATGTTTTTAAATACACATATCTCTGATTCATCCATTACTGGAATATGAAGACCAGATTGCGCCATTAAGACACAAATACCGACTGTTTTCAGTGTAACTGTTTTACCACCTGTATTCGGTCCTGTAATAACGATTGTTGTAAAGTCTTTACCAAGCATAATGTTATTTGGCACGATAATTTCCGGATCAATAAGCGGATGGCGTGCTTGTTTTAAATCCATGTAGCGTTCATTATTTACGATTGGCTTCGTCGCTTTAATTCGCTTCGCATAAAGAGCTTTCGCAAAAATAAAATCAAGATTTGCAACTACTTCTACGTTTGATAAAACAATATCAGCTTCCACTGCTACTTCTTCCGTTAACATCATTAAAATGCGTTCTACTTCTTGTTTTTCTTTCACACGTGCTTCTTGAAGCGCATTATTTAATTCCACGATTACTTGCGGTTCTATAAATAACGTTTGTCCAGAAGCAGATTGATCGTGAACAATACCACCATATACGCCGCGGTATTCTTGTTTTACCGGGATTACGTAGCGTTCGTTACGAATCGTTACAATTGCGTCTGATAACATTTTTTGCGCGTTTGAAGAACGCGTCATGTTTTCTAATTTCTCACGAATACGGCTTTCCGCAGTACGAATTTGGTTACGAATACCACGCAATTTATCACTTGCGCTATCGACTACTTCACCGCCGTCACCGATACAGTTTGTAATTTTCTTTTCTAAATCATATAAAGATACAATTTGTGCAACATGTGTTTCTAAAATCGGAAGTTCAACACCATTATCAATCATATCGTCAATGAAGCGTTTCATTTGGCGACTACCATACATCGTACTTGCGATTTCAATTAATTCATGAGGACTTAACATACTTCCAATTTTCGCACGCTTAATATTTAAACGAATATCAGAAATCCCTCCAAGTGGTACATGTCCTTTTAAACGGATAACTTTTGCTGCCTCATCCGTTGTTTCTTGCAGTTCCACAATTTCTTCAAAATCTGTGCTTGGCACTAAATTCTTCACTTTATCACGACCAAGTGAAGATGCTGTATGTTCAAGTAATTGTTCTTTTACTTTATTGTATTCTAATACACGCAACGTTCGTTCTAACATGCTGCAGGTCCCCCCTGTATTACTTATTACGTTTAATATAGTCTAATAAACGTTCAATATCCCATGTGTTAATCACGTTATCTTTTTGAATCCAACCTTTACGCGCTGCTGCTACACCTGTTTCCATATCTTCTAACATTTCAAGTGTATGGGCATCCGTATTAATCGCTAYTTTTACACCAGCATCTTGTGCTTGTTTTAATAATTTCGCGCTTAAATCTAGACGGTTTGGATTTGCATTTAATTCTAAAACTGTATTTGTTTCTTTTGCGAGCTGGATTAATAAATCTGTATCTACATCGTAACCCTCACGGCGCCCAAGAAGACGTCCTGTCGGATGGGCAATCATTGTGACATGCTTATTCTCAAGTGCAGTGCGAAGACGCTTCATAATCGTTTCACGGTCTTGTGAGAAGCTAGAGTGAATGGCTCCAATGACATAATCTAGTTCTGCTAATACTTCATCGTCAAAATCAAGTGTCGCATCTGGTAAAATGTCCATTTCAATCCCGCGCAAAATTGTAATGTCTGGATACTTTTCATTCATACGTTCAATTTCTTTCGCTTGTTCACGAAGACGCTCTTTCGTTAAACCGTTCGCTACTTTCAAGTATTGCGAGTGATCAGTAATTGCCATAAATTTATATCCACGAGCGCGGCACGCTTKTACCATTTCTTCAATTGAAAAAGCACCGTCACTCCACGTTGTATGCATATGTAAATCACCCTGTATATCAGAGRACTGAATTAAGTTSGGATACTCTTTAATTAATTCAATTTCTTTTCCATCTTCACGCACTTCTGGTGGGATGAATGGAAGGCCAAAGTGGGCGAAGAATGCTTCTTCTGTTTCGAATGTTTTCACTTCACCTGTCTCTAAGATTTCCACACCRTATTCACTAATTTTCTCGCCTCTATCTTTCGCAATTTGGCGCATTTTTACGTTATGGTCTTTTGATCCTGTGAAATGGTGAAGAGTTGTAATAAATTCTTCTGGTTTTACTAAGCGGAAGTCAATTGAAATATCATATTCATATTGAAGACGMACAGATACTTTCGTRTCTCCACTTGCAATCACTTCAATCATATTATCAAATTGTAGTAAATGTTCACGTACTACTGCTGGCTCTGTCGTTGCAATGATGAAATCTAAGTCTTTCACTGTCTCACGAACACGGCGTAAACTACCAGCGCGTGAGAAACGAATTATTTCAGCAACATTCGACAATTTCTCCTCTATTTCCCCGGCAATAGGCAATACCATCGCAATTGGTAACCTCTCTGGACGAGAGCCTACTTGATCAATTGCTTCTAATATTTTCTCTTCTGTTTTCTTACCGAATCCCGCTAAAGCTTGTACTTTATTTTCTTCACAAACAGCTTTTAACGTTTCCATATCAACAACACCAAGTTCTTTGTATAACTTGGCCACCTTCTTACCACCAAGGCCTGGTAGTTTTAATAGCGGTAATAAACTGCTTGGTACTTCTTTTTCAAGTTCTTGTAGTACTTCAGATGTTCCCGATGCTATATATTCTTGAATAACTGCTGCCGTTCCTTTTCCGATACCTGGAATCTTTGTGAAATCTTCAATTTCAGAAAGACTACGGTCATCACTTTCTAGTGCTGCCGCCGCTTTACGGAATGCAGATATTTTAAATGGATTCGCGCCCTTYAGTTCCATAAAYAGGCCGATTGTCTCTAGTAATTTGATAACTTGTTTTTTATTCACTTTCATCATTGCCCCGCCTTTCTTTCATAGAAAAAAACTTCTCTTTCCGAAAAAAGAGAAGTTACACTCTGCTACCTGTCTGCCATAGTTCCTTCACCTTTTCAGAAAGAATCGGTGTATCGTCTACAATTATTTTGCTAATTGATGATTTTTGTAATGGTGTTTGTATTTGTTCAATTGGAAGAATTGATCCAACAATAATTAAGACAAACAGAATGATATACACTTCTAAAAAGCCAAGAAGTGCCCCAGCAACCGCATTGACTTGCTTTAAAACTGGGATTTCTGCAAACATATTCAGTAAATTACCAAGTAGTGAAAGTGCGATTTTTGTAATAATAAATAATACAATAAACGCAATTGCTTGATAGAAGACACCCTCAATATTATTCGCATCTATCCATTCGGGAACAGAAACATTCTTATCAAATGGATACGGAATAATTTTCGCAAGTGCTGGCGCTAAATCTTTACAGTACCAGTATGCAACGAGGTATGCGATAATAAAGCTTGTTAACTTTACAAGTTGCAAAATAAATCCTCTGCGTAAACCGAGGAAGAATCCCATAACAAGCAGTAAAATGATAATAATATCAATCATGCTATTCAATTCCTTTTTGTGTCATACTTTCTTTCAATTTCTCATGTTCTTCTTTTAATTTTATGTAATCGTGTATGACGTTTACCGCCGTCAATACCGCTAGTCTACTCGTATCAAGCGAAGGATTCTTGGCATTGAGTTCGCGCATTTTATCATCCACAATCGCTGCTACCATGCGGATATGACTTGTACTTTCATCGCCAACAACTGAATATTGTTGACCATATATTTCTACATTAATTCGACTTTTATTTCCCTTTTGTTGTGACAACTCACCGGCCTCCAATCACGTACAGAATCCTAAAGTTTATCATACCATGAACCATCATAATATGGAAACAGAAAGAACAATCCGATATGATAAAAATAACAATATTAAAAAAGGAGCGACCATTTTGTCAAATTCTATCGTAATACAAACAAGTTCTAGTGCAATTGAAGACATGAAACAACAGTATAAACAAGCGCTTAGCCCGAAAATTCCGCAAGGCGGTGTCTTCATGGCAAAGGTGCCATCTTGCACGATTACAGCGTATAAATCTGGAAAAGTAATGTTCCAAGGAGGCCGTGCTGAAGCTGAAGCTGCTCGTTGGCAAACTGTCTCTCAAACACCGAAATCAGCTGTAAAAAAATCGGTCAATTCGCATCAATATGCACCACCTTCTTCTATTGGTACAATGTCGATTTTAGGGTCCGATGAAGTAGGTACTGGTGATTACTTCGGACCGATGACAGTTGTTGCTGTATATGTGGATGCGAAGCAAATTCCACTTTTAAAAGAACTCGGTGTAAAAGACTCCAAAAACTTAAATGATGCTCAAATTGCTGAGATTGCAAAACAACTCCTTCACGTTGTTCCTTACAGCTCCCTCGTTCTTCATAATGAAAAATATAACGAGCTATTTGATAAAGGAAACAACCAAGGTAAACTGAAGGCTTTACTGCATAACAAAGCCATAACAAACTTATTGGCTAAAATTGCACCTACAACACCTGAGGGTATCTTAATCGACCAATTTACACAGCCTGATACATACTATAAATATTTAGCGAAACAAAAACAGGTACAGCGTGAAAATGTTTACTTCGCTACAAAAGGTGAAAGTGTCCATTTAGCAGTAGCCGCCGCTTCCATTTTAGCTCGTTACTCATTCGTAAAACAATTTGACGAACTAAGCAAAAAAGCTGGTATGCCACTTCCGAAAGGTGCTGGTAAACAAGTTGATATTGCCGCTGCTAAATTAATTCAGAAAGTCGGAAAAGAAAGATTACCTGAGTTTGTGAAGCTGCATTTTGCTAATACAGAAAAGGCATTTCGCTTACTAAAAAAATAACTACTTTTTAGTATCGACAGGATATGACTGAACTAAACAAGGCGAAAAGAATTGAATTCTTTTCGCCTTTTATGGATGATATATTATTTTTGGCAATCCTTTATCCATACAGTTACGCCAATTTCTTTTTAAAAATGGGATAATCCATAATAACGCGATTCCTAAAATGAACAATGTTGAAATAATACCACTCGTTATACTCATAGGAGGAGATGCACTGATAGATTCAGATGGATTATAAATAATAATCACATCTTTTATTACTACTAATATGTTGAATATCATATGTACGATAATTGGTAGGACAAGACTTCTAGATTTTATATACAATAAACACATAACTACTCCCAACAAAATAGCACTAAATGTTGCTTGTAAATGCAATATACCAAATATAATCGAGGAGATTATTACACTCGTTTTCATACTAAATTTCAAATGTAACTTACGCAATAAATATCCACGGAACAATATTTCTTCAGTAATAGGTGCAATAAATGCCACCCCCATACAACGAATCCATACTTGTAATACAT
>NZ_JBFTMA010000086.1:0-10561 GCF_056396725.1 Bacillus sp. 05T31 | reverse complement strand
GTTATAAGCTCACAAACTGTTAACATATTAATAAGCGTTATCTCTTCATTTGTAAGTGCATCATATTGTAAGATCATATTTCGCACACCGTACCTACTAAACCATCTCTGAGCATATGATAAATTTTTCTCAGTTCGCACAATCCCAACATATTTCATCATGCATTCTTGTATTTCTTCTTTCAACGGTAAATCATTAAGAGCTATAAAACTTTTCCCTCTCTCTTCCGGCACATTTTTTCTTTCCTCTGCTGGCTTAGCTAAAATGTGTTTTCCTATTCGTCTTCCAAACACAAGACCTTCTAATAATGAATTACTCGCCAATCTATTCGCACCATGAACTCCATTACAAGCCACTTCACCGACCGCATATAAGTTTGAAATGGACGTCTCTCCGTCACAATTCGTCTTCACGCCGCCCATATGAAAATGAGCGCCCGGTACGACCGGAATAGAATTTTCTTTTAAATCAATACCATTCTTTTTACATAATGATGAGACGGTCGGAAAACGTTGTTCAAAGTTTTGAATGGTTTCGATGTTTAAGTACACTTTTTCACCTGCAAGAAGTTGTTCATGAATAGCCCTTGCCACTACATCACGCGGTGCGAGATCTTTCCCGGGATGTATATCCATCATAAAACGCTGTCCTTTTCCATTTATAAGGACAGCTCCTTCACCACGGACTGCTTCAGAAACGAGACCACAACATCGCCCGTCCACGTATAACATCGTCGGATGAAATTGTACAAATTCTAAATCAACAAGTTCCCCCCCAGCTCGATATATCATCGCAAGTCCATCGCCTGTAATTGTCTCATCATTCGATGTAAAGGCGTACAAACCACCTATTCCTCCTGATGCTAACACCGTATTATCAGCATAGTAACGCTTCAGCTTCCCTTCACTATTTCGCGTTAAAGCTCCTATGCATTTATTATTTTCTATAATAAAATCGAGYACCATTTCATGCTCAACGACAGTAACGTTCGGAACTACTTCTTGTATTAAATGCTCTAATAGATTTTTACCAGTTGCATCTCCTCCGGCATGTAAAATGCGCCGTTTTCGATGCGCCCCTTCTTTACCAAGGTGGATCCCTTTTTCATCCCCATCAAATTTCATTCCATTCGTAATAAGCTTACTTATTTCTTTCGGTCCCTCTTCAACTAAATAACGAACTGCTTCTTCGTTGTTATAATGGCAACCTGCCACTAATGTATCCTCAAAATGCCCACTCGGATCGTCATATGTAGCAACTGCTGCTGCAATTCCTCCTTGAGCTAAATGTGTATTATTATTACGTCCTGTTTTTTTTGTGATAATTATCACATTCTTTTCGTGACAAAGCTCTTTCGCAACACGAAGCGCCGCAACGCCACTTCCAATAATCAAGACATCTGCACTTGGCATAATTCTTGCCTCCCACCTTACACTTTCCAACTGTCTTGACACCTATATTTACATAGTTTTAAAATAATGACAAGAGTTTTTTTACAATTCTTATTTTCACTACCATTCTAAAAACGAAAATAAAGTGAAACTTTAATCAGTGGGGGTTTTGTCCATCCCCCACTGATTATTAGTTGAACCAATCGGGCTTTTACGGGCAGCCCGACTCCCACCTAACTTCCTCGCATTCGCCAAATTTTGAGGCGGGAGTCTTACTGCCCGTTAACGCGGGACAAATGTCACTCTTACTGAAGAGAGGAAATTACATGATGATATATCTAGATTATGCAGCGACAACACCTATGAGCGAAGAAGCTTTAGAAACATATGTAGAAGCAGCAAAGAAATATTTCGGAAATGAACAAAGTTTACACGATATCGGCGGAAGCGCATCATCTTTATTGCAAGTTTGTAGAGAAACATTTGCAGAAATGATTGGGGGTAAGGAACAAGGTGTATTCTTTACAAGCGGCGGTTCAGAATCTAACTACCTTGCGATTCAATCCCTTCTAAATGCTAGAAATGGAAAGCACATTATTACGACACCTATGGAACACGCATCGATTCGAAGTTATTTTCAATCCTTACAATCGCAAGGTTATACTATTACTGAGATTCCTGTTGATAAAAGTGGGATAATTCATTTAGTAGATTTAGAAGCAGCTATTACAGAAGATACTGCTCTAGCAAGTATACAGCACGGAAACTCTGAAATCGGGACCGTTCAAAACATTGCAGAGATCGGAGCAATTTTAAAAAAATATAATGTTTTATTTCATTCGGATTGTGTTCAAACGTTTGGTAAACTTCCAATAGACGTTAAAGCGATGGAGATTGATAGCCTCTCTGTTTCAGCCCATAAAATATACGGACCAAAAGGAGTTGGAGCTTGCTATATAAATCCGCAAGTTCGCTGGGAACAAGTATTTCCGGGAACTTCTCATGAAAAAGGCTTTCGCCCTGGTACAGTGAACGTTCCTGGAATCGCTGCTTTTTTAACAGCCGCAGAGCATATATTAAAGAATCAAAAGGAAGAGAGCTTTCGTTTTAAACAATTACGATCTTATTTTTTAGAGCAATTACAAACACTTCCTCTAGAAATTGAAGTGAAAGGACATTCTACTTCTTGTTTACCACATATTATTGGGGTTACAATAAAAGGAATAGAAGGTCAGTATACAATGTTAGAATGTAACCGTCATGGTATAGCCATTTCAACTGGAAGTGCTTGCCAAGTMGGTAAACAAGACCCTTCAAAAACAATGCTTGCAATTGGAAAAACGTATGAAGAGGCAAAACAATATGTCCGCTTTTCTTTCGGACATCACACAACGAAAGAACAAATTGATACAACTATTCATGCACTACACACAATTGGAAATCAATTTTATAGAGGTGTTAAATCATAATGAAACAAAATGATCAAAAAAAGATTTTAGGCGAAGAAAGACGACAACTCATCCTCGAGTGGCTTCTTGCTGCAAATGAACCGTTATCGGGGAATGAGCTATCTAAAAAGACAAACGTAAGTAGGCAAGTTATCGTTCAAGACATTTCCTTACTAAAAGCACGAAATGAACCAATTATTGCGACTGCACAAGGGTATTTATATTTAAAGCCACAAACAAGACAACAAGCTTTTGAACGCGTAATCGTATGCCAACATAAACCGGCAGAAGTACGTCAAGAACTTACTATGTTAGTTGACCACGGCGTTACAATTAAAGACGTAAAAGTTGAGCATCCTGTATACGGCGACTTAACAGCATCGATTATGGTAAGTAATCGCTTCGATGTAGAGCAATATTTACAAAAAATCGAAAACACAAACGCTTCCTATCTTTCGCAACTAACAGATGGTATTCACTTACATACAATTGAAGCAGATTCTAAAGAGAAATTAGATGCCGCTTGTGAGGCACTAGACCGCGCTGGATTTCTCGTTTATTAATGTAAAGCACAGAGTTTTTTATCCCGCATTAACGGGCAGTAAGACTCCCACCTCAAAATCCGGCTGGAGCAAGGTAGTTAGGTGGGAGATCAACTGCCCGTAAACGCCCGATTGGTTCAACTAATAATCAGTGGGGGATGAACAGAACCCCCACTGATTAAAGTTTCACTTTATCATTCTCTGTGCTTTTATTTTGTAAATGTTATAATATTGTAATCAATTGTAAAGGGGATCAAATATGGGGATTGAACTCGTTCACTTTAGCACTGGTAAGCCGAAACAAATGAACTATGGCGAAGATAAAGAAATGATAACAGGTATATGTAAAGATCCTACAGAAGAGGCCTTCCTCTCAAAAGACGGATTCCGTGGYGATGATGTAGCGGATTTAAAACACCACGGGGGACCTGATCGCGCAGTTTGCGTGTACCCACACGAGCATTACGCACTATGGGAAGAGGAATTTCAAACTACACTTCCGGCTTCCACATTTGGCGAAAACATTACCGTAACAAATATGTTAGAGCGTGATGTATGCATCGGAGATACATATCAACTAGGCGAAGCAATCATTCAAGTTACACAAGCGAGAGTACCTTGTAGCACAATTTCAAAACGCCTTGGTATTCCTGGCATTTTGCCACGTATTGTAGCAACTGGATATACTGGGTATTTATGTCGTGTTCTTCAAGAAGGTACTGTACGTCAAGATTCTAAAATTACATTATTAGAGCGTCCATCAAACAATGTATCTGTTTTGTTCTCTAACGAAATTTATTTTCATAATAGGAAAGATAAAGATGGCATTGAGAAGGTTCTTGCTGTACAAGAACTAGCCGAGATCTGGCGTGGTCAGTTAGAGGATCGTCTTGCGAAGTTAAAATAATAAATCCCACCTTTTATAGGTGGGATTCTATTTATCTATCATACGGTATACTAGCGACCGAAATTATATCGACTTAACTACAAAATACGACAAACACTCCCCTTACAACCAATAAGAAGAATAACTCCCCAGCACAGTAACAGAAAACCCGAGTGCTTCAAGTTCCATCATTACGCCTGGCAATAATACGTCATCATATGCTTTATCKACGTCGATTAAGAAAAAGTAATTTCCAAGACCTGTTTTCATCGGGCGCGATTCAATTTTGGATAAGTTTAATTTTCTCCATGCGAAAGCTGATAACACTTGATATAGTGCCCCTGCGTAATCAGCAGGTAACGTTATCATAAGCGTCGTTTTCTCTCCTCGGTTTTCTCCGTTATTTGGGAGTACTGCTTTCTTTTTCTTATGGAGAACAAGGAAACGTGTATGATTGTTTTTATGCGTATGAATATCACGCCTTACAATTGTTAATCCGTATTTTTCTGCCGCTGCTTCATTTGCAATCGCGGCAACTTTTTCTTCAGGATGTTCTTTCACATATTGCGCAGCAGCGCTTGTTGATGTCATATCTCGAACAGTTACGCCTTTTAATTCCTCATTTAAAAATTTATGGCACTGTGCAATGGCATGCGGATGAGAATGTACAGCGTATACTTCTTTCCACACTTCTTCGTACTGCGGGTGTACGAGTAAATGTTGCTGAATTGGCACTGTAATTTCTCCTACAATGGAAAGTGGCTGCTCATGTACGAGATAATCAACCGTTATATTAACTGAACCTTCTATGGCGTTCTCTAACGGTACAACTGCGAAATCTACGTTTTCATTTGCGGCTGCATCAATACAATCTGGAATCGTTCGATACGGTACATGCTCTGCTTCCGGAAAAAAACGACTCACCGCCATATTTGTAAATGTTGCCTCTGGTCCTAAATATCCTACTCGAATCATCGTCTTTTCCCTCTCTTTTTCGTTTTCTTACTGTTATACCATACTTT
Source organism: Bacillus sp. 05T31 (assembly GCF_056396725.1). Lineage (NCBI taxonomy): Bacteria > Bacillati > Bacillota > Bacilli > Caryophanales > Bacillaceae > Bacillus > Bacillus sp. 05T31. The sequence goes on along the minus strand of NZ_JBFTMA010000086.1, from coordinate 5,272 downwards.
TTTATATTCTTCTATGTAAATTTCGAATATTAAAAAAAGACTAGCATTCGCTAGTCTAAATGTTTCTTGTATTCTCTTTGAGCGAAGAAGAAATAAATGATACATGCAGCGATATAAAACAGAATAAACAAACCTACTTTTCTTAATGAACCGTCCATAAAGAGAGTATTATGAAACGTATATAACGCAACTGCACTATGCATACTTCCTACTATAATAGGTGCAAAAAATAGCATACATAATTGCCAACGAGAAATCTTCCACACCTCTTCCTTTGTCATCCCAAGTTTAGAGAGTGCACCATACTGTTTACGATCCGATGCAATATTATGAAACCATTTAAAATATACGATACTACATGAAGTAAGGAAGAATAATATACTAATGAATGAGCCTACAAATAGAGTAAGATTACCGAACTCTTTCATATTCACATATAACTCCATATTACTTCGAAATGCATCATTATTATCTTGTTTCATATGTTTCCGTAAATCTTCGTTTAATTCTTTCGTATTTTCGATATTTGGTAATGTGTAACCTCTATATATCATTTTTTCAGAATCCGGAATTGTATTTGCTATACTGTTAAAATCTTCATCATTCATGACAAAAAACAGACCATTAATGTATGAAGGGTGATGGTTAAATTGTACCCCTTCTTTCTGACCGTTAAATGCGAATGGATACGCTTGATTCATTACTTGCAATTGAATCTCTTTTTGATTATATACATTTGGATAATTGCGTTTATTATAATAGACAAGTGTAACTGTTCCTTTTTTAGGATAATACATTTTCTGTTTTTGTTTTCTTGCCTCTTGATTGTATTCACTTTCCTTTATAAGCGGTGCTACCTCTGTTTCTCCCTTATTGGACTGAAAAGATGCATACACTCCAACAAAACTCATATATTGAAAATTATCATATCCATATTGATGTAATAAGTTTTCAACCTTGTCTTTCCCGAAAACTTCATGAGCAGAAGTACCTTTTTCTATGTATGAAAATGAGTGTACTCCTCCGCCACGCCACATATCTTGCATGCTAGAAAAATATAAGAACACCGTACCTGTCGCCGTAACGACAAACGTTGTTGCCATAGACAACAGAAAGAAAAAGCGACTATTTTCCTTCATTCGATGTGACAATTGATTCACTATAAATAAATACGGATATGTATACATAATCTTTTTATTTCGTTTTATCACTTCTAACAATTGGCTAACACCATGTGTAAAAGAAAAATACGTTCCAAAAAAGATAAGTATAGACACAGGGAAAAAGTATAATGCTATCGTTGGCATCGTCACTTGTAGCGCTAGCGCATATCCCGTTCCTAAACAAGTAAAGCCGAATAAACAAAGCCACTTTGATGTTTTCCTCTCYCGTTTATCTGTTCGAAATTCTTTTAATAACCGTATGATTTTTATATTCCATATACGTAAAGCACTTATAAAAGATAACAGAACAAAGACGAGCATATATATAACAAACGTTACACCAATCGCTCTCATGTCAAATATGACAGGGAGTGCTTTCGGAAGGCGAAGTAACATGCTAAACACCATAAAAAAGAGTTTCAAAAAAATCATGCCAAGTCCGATACCGAAAATATTAGCGAAAATTCCGATCAATATTTGCTCGGTCATAATCACTCCTATTACGTTAGACTTCGTCGCTCCCATTAACATATATAACCCTAATTCTTTCTTACGTACTTCTATGAAAATAGAAGTAGAGTAYAAAATAAATATRACGAAAAAAGAAATAATTATAACGTTACATATGATAAGTCCCCAGCGTACATTTTGATACCACATCGTCTCTTGCATATACGGATGTACAATGACAGACATGTATGCATAAGAAGCAAATATWGCAAAACAACTACTTAAGAAAAACACTTTATAATTACGCCAATTTCCCTTTATATTTTGTAGCGCCAGTTGCCGAATGTTCATCTATCGTCCTCCTGTACCTTACTACATAGGCAAAAAGCTAGAGGTTTCCCTAGCTTTTCACGTGTTTTAAATATCCTCTTTGCGCGATCATAAAGTAAATGGCAGAAGCTAAAATATAAGCCCCTATTACAATCGCACCTGATTTCCATAAATCGATATAAAGCATTTTCCCTAACGTATGAAGAGCAAATCCACTATGAATTGTACCGATTAAAATTGGGATAAAGAAGATAACTCCCATTTGACGAATTGCAATTTTACGAATTTCTTTATCTGTCATACCAATTCTTTTTAATGACTTAAATTGAATACGATCTTGTTCTTTATCATTAAACCATTTAAAGTATGTCATGCTACACGCAAAGAAGAAGAACAGTACTGCTACGAAGAATCCGATGAACATTGTAATCGCTCCGCCTTCTCTTATATCTTTATAAGCGAACACTGCGTTTCTCAATTCCCCTTGCTTTTCTGGTGCAATTTCCTTTTTCAAATCTAGCACAAGGTCTTCCGTACTTTTCCAGTCTTCAATATAATAACCGTAATATTTCGTCTTTTCTTCATCTGGTACGAGCTTTTCGTATTTCTCAAAATCTTGATCATTCACAATGAGATATTCGCTATCATTAAAAACAGAATATGACGTTGGCTCATTTAATTGAGCAGACTGCATTTGTCCGTTGATTGTAAATTCATACGGTTTCGTACGATCTATCTTCATAAGTTCATTTGCTGCATCAACCATAACCATCGTCGCACTACCTGGTGCATTATGAACCTCTGTAATTTGCTCTTTCTTTTGTTCACGTACTTCCGCGTTATATTCTTTTTCTGAAATAATCGTCATTGGTACTTCACGTTCACTGTTAAACAACATTATTTTCTGTGTTGCAGGTAGTTTTACGTAAGTTACTTTTCGTGCATCTTCAAACCCATGTTTTTTTACAATCTCTTGTTCTTTTTCTTCATTAATCAGGCTATGCGTATTTAGTCCCTTTTCCTCATATGAAATAGCATGCGGTGTAAGCTCTATCGTTTTCGCACTCATATTTTCAAAATATACATAAAGCGTACCAACYGCTGAAGAAACAACCGCCGTAATRATAGAAATWACAAATAGAAAACGAGCATTATCTTTCATTTTRTAAATAAGATTGCTAAGTACRAACATATTKGGATACGTATAAAAAGATTGTTTTCKTTTTTGCARTGCTTTTAATACGACTGTACTWCCTTGYGTAAAYAGTAAATACGTTCCGCCAATTGTCAGTCCGACAATTGGTAAGAAATACATAATGAAATTCATAATTGTTACTTGGAAACAAAGTATATACGCAGCAATAATACAGCCTATACCAATTACCCCTAACCATGTAAATGCAAAAGGTTCTACTTTTTGTTTTCTTGCCTCTCTTAATAAATCAATAATTTGCAAGCGGCCTACTGTCCAAACACTAAACAATGATAGTATTAAAAAGAGGAWAAAGTATATGCCARCTGTAATMARAACTGCTTTWCYATTCCACACAAGCGGMAGTGTTTTATCWATTTTYARTAAKACRCTKARTGCTTGGAARAAWAGTTTTGAACAAAGCATTCCAATCCCAATACCTACTACAATGGCAATACTCCCTAACATCAGTTGCTCTAATATAATCATTCGGCCAAGTTGAGACTTCGTTCCACCTATTAACGTTAATAAGCCAAATTCTTTTTTTCTTGCTCGTAAAAACGTTGAATTCGCATATAAAATAAAGAGTGCTGAGAAGATGACTACAATATAATTCATCGATTCTAACCCTTTTGTAATCATCGTCTTCATACTAATATTACCGCTTACGACATCTGGATGATAAATGAAGGAAGCATACATGAAAAATACGACAATCGATAAACAACTACTAATAAGAAACGCTTTATAATTACGCCAATTTCCTTTTACGTTATTAAGCGCGAGCTGGCGAAAGTTCATGATATTCTCCTCCTAGCATCGCAAGTACGTCTAAAATTTCTTGGAAAAAGGCTTGCTTCGTTCTTCCTTTATGTATTTCTGAAAAAATCTCTCCATCACGTATGAAAAGGATACGTTCGCAATAACTAGCGGCTACTGGATCATGTGTTACCATTGCAATCGTTACTTTCTTTTGCTCATGCAAATCTTGAAGTGCTCCCATTAATGATTTCGCTGACTTAGAATCTAAGTTTCCTGTTGGCTCATCCGCTAAAATTAATGTTGGTTCATGAATAATCGCCCTTGCAGCTGCTGCACGTTGTTGTTGTCCACCTGATACTTCGTATACTTTTTTATTTAAAATTTCTTCGATGTTTAAAAACCTCGCAATTTCAAGTACTTTCGCATCRATTTCWTTTACAGATTTCTTCGCCATTACAAGCGGCAAAATAATATTTTCTTTAATCGATAATGTATCAAGTAAGTTGAAATCTTGGAAAATGAATCCTAGATGTGTACGGCGAAATTCCGCCAATTTTGCAGCACGCATTTGATTAATTTCTTCACCATTTACAAGCACATGACCTGAAGTTTGCTTATCAATTGTTGCTAATAAATTTAAAAGCGTTGTTTTTCCGCTTCCTGAAGGCCCCATAATCCCTACAAACTCGCCTTCTTCAATTTTAAAATTTATATCRTTTAAAGCAGTCGTCGCTACTGAACCTTTTGATTGGTACACYTTTGTTAAYCCTTTTACTTCAAGAACACTCATTTCTAATCCCCCTAYGTGTTTTCTTCTTACATTTACTATAAGAAAAATAAGAAAAAGAAACGAGTGATTTCCCTTACAAAACGTTTTGTTATCTTACAGTTTTGTCATTTTTCTCATTAATGTATGATATTCTTCATCTTTTGCAAATTGGAACGTRAMTGTTGTTCCTTCCCCTTCAGYYGATTGYACATACACTCCATGATGTAAATTACCGCAGATTTCCTTCGTAATATATAAACCCATACCTGTCGCTTCCCTTGTTTTACGGCCGTTTATTCCCGTAAAGAACGGATCAAATATACGCTTTACATCTTGCTCAGGAATACCAATTCCATTGTCCTTAATATGTAATAACACCTTTTGATCTTTCTCTTCAATTTGAAATTGAATTTCTTTTTTCTCTGCTTCTGAAATTTTTGTATACTTAATTGCATTCACAACAATTTGGCTCATCGCGATACTAAGCCACTTTCTATCAGACGCAATCATACAAGTCTCTTCTTCAAACATCATTTTCGGAAATACAGAAGATTGAATGAACGACTTCCGATTTTCATTAATAATATCTCGAATGACCTCTATAAC
>NZ_JBFTMA010000085.1:0-21344 GCF_056396725.1 Bacillus sp. 05T31 | reverse complement strand
ATCTAGTTTTGAAGGAATATACCTTCATCAGTTTGGTGATGATGGCAGAGAGGTCACACCCGTTCCCATACCGAACACGGAAGTTAAGCTCTCTAGCGCCGATGGTAGTTGGGACCTTGTCCCTGTGAGAGTAGGACGTCGCCAAGCAAAAACCTAAGTCGTTTCGACTTAGGTTTTTTTGTGTTTATTTTTATTTACCGAAGGTTAAAATCCATAAATTTAATAACCCTAAAGACGAAAAAAGAATGAAATAGAGGCAGTTTAAAATAATGGTAATGATTTTTTGTGCTCCGGATTTTTCGAACGCTCTTAAAATAATCCCTAAGAATAGGAAAGATTATTTCTATCATAATAATGAGAGTAGAAAAAATGGGATGATATAAATAACCATTCAATAATTACAGCAATTACTGCGATAGAGAAAAATAAATAGGATAATAGCACAGTTATTTTTTTTCACGGTTATTCCTCCTTAGAAATTAAATCGTTATAATATAAGTTCTATTGATGTATAGAATACAAGAGAGTATATATATTGATTAAAACATACTGAAGTATTATATAAATAGTTATACGTAAAATAGATCTCTAGAAATATATATTCTAATTCCCTTTCCTTCTTGCATATAGTTGCAATTCTTCTTTTGAATATAACTAAAACACGAACGTTATCGATGACTAATAAAAAAACATTCGATTATTTATTGACATTGTTTATGAAATATTGTTAATATAGCCATAGAAACAATAATATATAAGACCTCATATAATCGCGGGGATATGGCCTGCAAGTCTCTACCTAACGACCGTTATTCGTTAGACTATGAGGGAAAGTCACTCGGTATTTTTCTATTCACAAGGGATACGTATGCCTGAGTAGAGCACTTTCTCTCATAGTAAAAGAGAAACTGTTCTATTTCAGGCTTTTTTTATTTGAATCGGGGGGATTCTAATATGAAATCACTAGTTGGAGTCATAATGGGAAGCACGTCAGACTGGGAAACAATGAAATATGCTTGTGACATTTTAGATGAATTAAATATACCGTATGAGAAAAAAGTTGTATCCGCTCATCGGACTCCGGATTATATGTTTGAATATGCAGAAACAGCTCGTGAACGTGGAGTAAAAGTTATTATTGCTGGAGCTGGTGGAGCAGCGCATTTACCAGGAATGGTTGCAGCCAAGACAAATCTTCCTGTAATCGGTGTCCCAGTTCAATCAAAAGCGTTAAACGGYCTAGATTCATTATTATCCATTGTCCAAATGCCAGGAGGGGTTCCAGTYGCAACTGTTGCAATTGGTAAGGCTGGTTCAACGAATGCTGGATTRCTTGCTGCACAAATACTTGGATCATTTCATGATGATATACATGATGCATTAGAGTTGAGACGAGAAGCTATTGAGAAAACTGTGCGTGAAGGTAGTGAGCTAGTATGACGAGAATCATTTTACCTGGAAAAACAATCGGCATTATTGGAGGCGGCCAGCTTGGAAGAATGATGGCGTTGGCAGCTAAGGAAATGGGTTATAAAATTGCTGTTTTAGATCCTACAAAGCATTCACCATGTGCACAAGTTGCTGATGTTGAAGTCGTTGCACCATATGACGATTTAAAAGCAATTCAGCATTTAGCAGAGATAAGCGACGTTGTCACATATGAATTTGAGAATATTGATTATAGATGTTTACAATGGCTTGAAAAACATGCTTACTTACCACAAGGTAGTCAGTTGTTAAATAAAACGCAAAATCGTTTTACAGAAAAGAATGCAATTGARAAAGCTGGGTTACCAGTAGCATYGTATAGATTGGTTCAAAATCAAGATCAACTTACAGAAGCAATTAAAGAGTTATCTTTCCCTTCTGTCTTAAAAACAACGACAGGTGGATACGATGGTAAAGGGCAAGTGGTTTTAAAGAGTGAAGCTGATGTTGTGAGAGCAAAAGAACTTACTAATAAAGCAGAGTGCATTCTAGAAAAATGGGTGCCTTTTGAAAAAGAAGTATCAGTTATTGTAATTCGTAGTGTAAGTGGTGAAACGAAAGTATTTCCGGTAGCGGAAAATATTCATGTAAATAACATTTTGCATGAATCTATCGTTCCAGCCCGCATTACAGAAGAACTTTCTCAAAAAGCAATTGCTTACGCAAAGGTACTTGCGGATGAACTAGAACTTGTGGGAACACTAGCGGTAGAGATGTTTGCTACAGTTGACGGTGAGATTTACATTAATGAATTAGCACCAAGACCTCACAATTCAGGACACTATACACAKGATGCATGTGAAACGAGTCAATTTGGTCAACATATTCGAGCGATCTGTAATTTACCTCTTGGAGAAACAAATTTGTTAAAACCAGTTGTCATGGTTAACATTTTAGGCGAACATATAGAAGGGGTCCTAGGACAAGTGAATAGACTAACCGGGTGCTATTTACACTTGTATGGAAAAGAAGAAGCAAAAGCACAGCGAAAAATGGGGCATGTTAATATTTTAAATGATAATATTGAAGTCGCTCTAGAAAAAGCGAAGAGTTTGCATATTTGGGACCATCAAGAACAACTGTTGGAGGGAAAAAGATGATTAATCGTTATACACGCCCTGAAATGGGTGCGATTTGGACGGAAGAGAACAAATTTAAAGCGTGGTTAGAAGTTGAGATTTTAGCGTGTGAAGCATGGGCTGAGCTTGGCGAYATTCCAAAAGAAGATGTKAAAAAAATTCGTGAACATGCATCATTTGATATTGATCGTATTTATGAAATTGAAAAAGAAACACGTCATGACGTAGTTGCTTTCACTCGTGCTGTATCAGAAACACCAACATTAGGCGAGGAACGTAAATGGGTTCATTACGGTTTAACATCTACAGACGTAGTAGATACAGCGTTATCTTATATCTTAAAACAAGCAAATGAAATCTTGTTAAAAGACTTAGAAAACTTTGTTAGTATTTTAGCTAATAAAGCGAAAGAGCATAAATACACGATCATGATGGGAAGAACACACGGTGTACATGCAGAGCCAACAACATTTGGTTTAAAACTTGGTCTTTGGTATGAAGAAATGAAACGTAACGTAGAGCGTTTCAAACAAGCTGCTGATACAGTTCGCGTTGGTAAATTATCTGGTGCGGTTGGTACATATGCAAATATTGATCCGTTCGTAGAAAAGTATGTTTGTGAAAACTTAGGATTAGAAGCAGCACCAATTTCAACACAAACATTGCAACGTGATCGTCATGCACATTACATGTCAACACTTGCACTAATCGCAACATCTGTTGAAAAGATGGCAGTTGAGATTCGTGGTTTACAAAAGAGTGAAACACGTGAAGTTGAAGAGGCTTTCGCAAAAGGTCAAAAAGGTTCTTCTGCAATGCCGCATAAACGTAATCCAATTGGATCTGAAAATATGACTGGTTTAGCTCGTGTTATCCGCGGTTATATGATGACAGCTTACGAGAATGTTCCGTTATGGCATGAGCGTGATATCTCTCACTCTTCTGCAGAACGCGTAATTTTACCAGATGCTACAATCGCGTTAAATTACATGTTAAATCGCTTTGGTAATATCGTTAAAAACTTAACTGTATTCCCAGAGAATATGAAACGCAATATGACAAGAACATACGGCTTAATTTACTCTCAGCGCGTAATGCTTACACTAATTGACAAAGGTCTGGTACGTGAAGAAGCTTATGATATCGTACAGCCTAAAGCAATGGAAGCTTGGGAAACCCAAGTACAATTTAAAGAGCTTGTAGAATCTGACGAGCGTATTACAAGTAAGTTAACGCAAGAAGAAATTAACGAATGTTTCAATTATGAACATCATATGCAACACGTTGATACAATCTTTGAACGCCTTGGATTAAACGAAGCGTAAAATTTCATATGGCACAGAATAGAGTCATTCTGTGCCATTCTTTATAAAAATATTATTCACATTTTTCAAACTACAGGGGGCTTGCGAAATGCAAAAGCTAGAATTGCTGTATGAAGGTAAGGCAAAAAGAATTTATCGTACAGAAGCAGCAGATATGGTTTGGGTAGAGTACAAAGATAGTGCGACTGCTTTCAATGGGGAGAAAAAAGCGACAATTACAGGAAAAGGTCGTTTGAACAATGAGATTACAACTTTATTGTTCAGAAAGTTACAAGAAGTTGGAATTAAAACACACTTTGTGGAGAAGTTATCTGATACAGAACAACTTGTCAAAAAGGTGAGTATTATTCCATTAGAAGTTGTCACAAGAAACGTAATTGCAGGTAGTCTTTCAAAAAGACTAGGAATGGAAGAAGGAACTGCTCTTACAACACCAATCGTAGAATTTTACTACAAAGATGATGATTTAGGAGATCCACTTGTAACGGAAGATCATATTCGTTTGTTAAATGTTGCAACACCAGAGCAAGTAAGCGTATTACGAGATGCAGCTTTACAAATCAATCAAGTGATGATTGAGCATTTCGCAAGCTGTCGTGTAAGATTAGTAGATTTTAAATTAGAGTTTGGCGTAACAGAAGAAGGGGAAATCATATTAGCAGATGAAATTTCACCAGATACTTGCCGTTTATGGGATGAAACGAGCAATGAAAAATTTGATAAAGATGTATTCCGTCGTGATCTTGGGAATTTAACAGAAGCATATGAAGAAATTTTAAAACGTTTAGGGGGAGCTTCACATGTATAAAGTTAAGGTATATGTAACGTTAAGAGAAAGTGTATTAGATCCACAAGGAACTGCGGTAAAGGGAGCACTTCATAGTCTTTCATTTACAGAAGTACAAGACGTTCGAATCGGAAAATATATGGAATTAACAATTGATAAATCAGTATCTGATCTGGATAGCAAGGTAAAAGAAATGTGTGAAAAATTATTAGCAAACGTTGTAATGGAAGACTTCCGTTATGAAGTTGAGGAGGTTGTCGCACAGTGAAATTTGCAGTCATAGTATTYCCAGGTTCGAACTGTGATGTCGATATGTTCCATGCAATTAAAGATGAGCTTGGTGAAGAAGTAGATTACGTTTGGCACGATAGAGAGAATTTAGATGAATATGATGCAATTTTACTACCAGGTGGATTCTCTTACGGTGACTATTTACGTTGTGGTGCTATTTCTCGCTTTGCTAACGCAATGAAAGCAGTGCAAAAAGCTGCTGAGCAAGGAAAGCCRATTTTAGGAGTGTGTAATGGATTCCAGATTCTTGTTGAATCAGGATTACTACCAGGAGCATTAATGAGAAACGAAAACTTAAAGTTTATGTGCCGTACKGTTCAGTTACGTGTTGAAAATAATGAAACKATGTTTACATCACAATATGAAAAARATGAAGTAATYAATATTCCAATTGCACATGGYGAGGGRAATTACTATTGTGATGAAGCRACTCTTAAACAATTGGAAGAGAATAATCAAATCGCATTCCGTTACGTAGAAAATCCGAATGGAAGCGTTTCAGATATTGCGGGTATTGTAAATGAAAAAGGAAATGTTCTTGGTATGATGCCACACCCAGAGCGTGCTGTAGATGAATTACTTGGCGGTGCTGAAGGGTTAAAAGTCTTTCAATCTATCTTAAAACAGTGGAGGGAAACATATGTCGTTAATGCTTGAGCCAAATCCAACACAAATTAAAGAAGAGCGTATATATGCGGAAATGGGGCTAACAGACGAAGAGTTTGCCATGGTTGAAAAGATTTTAGGCCGTTTGCCGAATTATACAGAAACGGGACTATTTTCTGTTATGTGGTCTGAACATTGTAGTTATAAAAATTCAAAGCCAGTTCTTCGTAAGTTTCCAACGACAGGTGAGCGTGTYTTACAAGGACCTGGAGAAGGCGCTGGAATTGTAGATATCGGTGATAATCAAGCGGTTGTATTTAAAATGGAAAGTCATAACCATCCTTCTGCAATTGAGCCATATCAAGGAGCAGCGACAGGTGTCGGTGGTATTATTCGCGATGTATTCTCTATGGGAGCACGTCCGGTAGCTCTATTAAACTCACTTCGCTTCGGTGAATTACAATCACCACGCGTGAAATATTTATTTGAAGAAGTAGTAGCAGGAATCGCAGGATACGGTAACTGCATTGGTATTCCTACTGTTGGCGGCGAAGTACAGTTTGATCCATGTTATGAAGGAAATCCACTTGTAAATGCAATGTGTGTAGGCCTAATTAATCATGAAGATATTAAAAAAGGGCAAGCACATGGTGCTGGTAATACAGTAATGTACGTAGGAGCATCAACTGGTCGTGATGGTATTCACGGTGCAACATTCGCATCTGAAGAGTTATCTGAAAGCTCAGAAGCGAAGCGTCCGGCAGTTCAAGTAGGGGATCCATTTATGGAGAAACTTCTTATTGAAGCATGTTTAGAACTTATTCAGTCTGATGCACTTGTTGGAATTCAAGATATGGGAGCTGCTGGTTTAACATCATCTTCTGCAGAAATGGCAAGTAAAGCAGGTATGGGTATTGAAATGTACTTAGATGATGTACCACAGCGTGAAACTGGAATGACTCCATATGAAATGATGTTATCTGAATCACAAGAGCGTATGTTAATCGTTGTGAAAAAAGGTAGAGAGCAAGAAATAGTAGATTTATTTGAAAAGTATGGTCTTGCAGCAGTTACGATGGGGAAAGTAACTGAAGATAAAATGCTTCGCTTATTCCATAAAGATGAAATGGTAGCTGAAGTACCAGCGGATGCTCTTGCAGAAGAAGCACCAATTTATCATAAACCGTCAAAAGAAGCAGCATACTTTGCYGAGTTCCAGCAGATGAAAATGGAAACACCAAAAGTAGAAGATTATAAAGAAACGTTATTAGCTCTATTACAACAACCAACGATTGCAAGTAAAGAGTGGGTATATGATCAATATGATTATCAAGTGCGCACTAGCACAATCGTTACACCTGGTTCAGATGCAGCGGTTATACGTGTACGCGGTACAGAAAAAGGATTAGCAATGACGACAGATTGTAACTCTCGCTACATTTATTTAGATCCAGAAGTGGGCGGTAAAATTGCAGTAGCAGAGGCAGCACGTAATATCGTATGTTCTGGCGGGGAGCCACTTGCAATTACAGATTGCTTAAACTTCGGTAACCCAGAAAAACCAGAGATTTTCTGGCAAATTGAGAAATCAGTAGACGGTATGAGTGAAGCTTGCCGCAAGTTACAAACGCCAGTTATCGGCGGGAATGTATCAATGTATAACGAGCGTAGTGGTGAAGCTGTATATCCAACTCCAACTGTTGGGATGGTTGGACTTGTACACGATTTAAAACACGTAACAACACAAGAATTTAAACAAGCTGGCGATTTAGTTTATGTAATCGGAGAGACGAAAGCTGAGTTTGGTGGAAGTGAATTACAGAAAATGATCTATGGAAAAATTTTCGGTCAATCACCAAGCATCGATCTAGATGTAGAATTAAAACGCCAAAAACAAGTACTAGCAGCAATTCAAGCTGGCCTTGTTCAATCTGCACATGATGTTGCAGAAGGTGGTTTAGCAGTTGCAATTACTGAAAGTGCAATTGGTGCTAACGGTTTAGGTGCTACTGTGAAATTAGATGGGGAAGCAACAGCAGTATTATTTGCAGAATCACAATCTCGCTTCGTTATAACTGTAAAACGTGAAAATAAAGAAGCATTTGAGAAAGCGGTTGAAGCAATTCAAGTTGGAGAAGTGACAAATACAAATGAAGTAACAATTCATAATGAAGAAAATGAAGTATTACTTACAGCAAATGTAGATGAAATGAGAAMGGCTTGGAAAGGGGCAATCCCATGCTTRCTGAAATAAAGGGGTTAAATGAAGAATGTGGCGTTTTCGGAATTTGGGGGCATGAAAATGCAGCACAAGTTTCGTACTACGGATTGCACAGTTTGCAGCACCGTGGGCAAGAAGGCGCAGGCATTGTTGTAAATAATGGRGAAAAAATCATCGGTCACAAGGGGTTAGGTTTAATATCAGAAGTGTTTTCAAGAGGTGAGCTAGAGGGATTAAACGGAAAATCAGCAATTGGACACGTACGATATGCAACAGCTGGTGGAAGTGAAGTTGCTAACGTTCAACCATTATTATTCCGTTTTTCTGATCATAGCATGGCGTTAGCTCATAACGGAAATTTAATTAACGCAAAAATGCTTCGTCGTGAATTAGAGGCAGAGGGAAGTATTTTTCAAACAAGTTCAGATACAGAAGTACTTTTACACCTCATTAAGCGTAGTACAAAAGATTCTTTAATTGATAGTGTAAAAGAGGCTCTAAATAAAGTGAAAGGTGCGTTTGCATATCTTTTACTAACTGGAAATGAAATGATCGTTGCGCTAGATCCAAATGGATTCCGTCCTCTTTCAATTGGAAAGATGGGGGATGCTTACGTTGTAGCGTCAGAAACATGTGCTTTTGATGTAGTAGGTGCAACATACATTCGTGATGTAGAACCTGGTGAATTACTTATCATCAATGATGAAGGAATTCACGTAGATCGTTTTACAAATGAAGTAGATCATGCAATTTGTAGTATGGARTACATTTACTTTGCACGTCCRGATTCTAATATTGCAGGTATTAACGTCCATGCAGCACGTAAAAACATGGGAAAACGTTTGGCGGCAGAAGCTCCTATTGAGGCTGATGTTGTTACTGGTGTACCAGACTCTAGTATTTCAGCGGCAATTGGTTATGCCGAGGCAACAGGAATTCCGTATGAGTTAGGATTAATTAAGAATCGTTACGTTGGACGTACGTTTATTCAACCTTCTCAAGAACTGCGTGAGCAAGGGGTTAAGATGAAGCTTTCAGCAGTAAGAGGCGTAGTTGAAGGAAAACGAGTTGTTATGATTGATGATTCTATCGTAAGAGGAACGACGAGTAAACGAATTGTTCGTATGCTTCGCGAGGCTGGAGCGACAGAAGTCCATGTAAGAATTGCTTCACCACCTCTTAAGTATCCATGTTTCTATGGCATTGATATTCAAACGAGAAAAGAATTAATCGCAGCAAATAATTCAATAGAAGAAATCCGTCAAATTATCGGAGCAGATTCTTTAACATTTTTAAGTGAAGATGGATTAGTAGATGCAATTGGACGTCCATATGAAGGGAAATACGGCGGTCTATGTATGGCGTACTTCAATGGAGATTATCCAACAGCTCTTTATGATTATGAGCAAGAGCTTTTAGAAAGTATGAAATAAGAAGAAAAAAGCTTCTACTTCTTTTGATGTAGAAGCTAGCTTCTTTCTTAAAACGGCCCGCCCTGAATAGGGAGAAATTAAAAGACGAGGTGTAGATAACGATGGCGAATGCATATAAGCAAGCAGGAGTAGATATTGAAGCTGGATATGAAGCGGTATCTCGCATGAAAAAACACGTACAAACAACAATGAGAAAAGAAGTRCTAGGCGGTYTAGGCGGTTTTGGAGGTATGTTTGATCTATCAAAATTTGCATTAGAAGAACCTGTATTAGTATCTGGAACAGATGGCGTGGGAACGAAATTGATGCTCGCTTTTATGGCAGATAAACATGACACAATTGGTATTGATGCAGTAGCAATGTGTGTAAATGATATTGTGGTCCAAGGAGCAGAGCCGCTTTTCTTCCTTGATTATATTGCTTGTGGTAAAGCTGAACCTAGTAAAATTGAAAACATCGTCAAAGGTATATCAGAGGGCTGTCGCCAAGCTGGTTGTGCATTAATTGGTGGAGAAACAGCTGAAATGCCAGGAATGTATTCTACGGAAGAATACGATTTAGCTGGTTTTACAGTTGGAATTGTTGATAAAAAGAAAATTGTAACAGGTGAAAAAATTGAAGCTGGTCACGTATTAATTGGCTTAGCATCTAGCGGTATTCATAGTAACGGTTATTCTTTAGTGCGAAAAGTGTTACTAGAAGATGGAGAATTATCTTTAAATCGTATTTATGGGCGCTTAGAACTACCTCTTGGTGAAGAATTATTAAAACCAACGAAAATTTATGTCAAACCTATTTTAGAACTATTGAAGAAAAATGAAGTATACGGTATGGCGCATATTACAGGTGGTGGGTTCATTGAAAATATCCCACGTATGTTGCCAGAAGGAATCGGTGCGGAAATTGAACTAGGAGCTTGGGAAATTCAGCCGATCTTCAGTTTACTTCAAGAAGTTGGGAAACTAGAAGAGAAAGAAATGTTCAATATTTTTAACATGGGTATTGGTATGGTAGTAGCGGTGAAGGAAGAAGATGCAAAAGATATTGTTCGTCTTCTTGAAGAGCAAGGAGAAACAGCTCGTATTATTGGACGTACTGTACAAGGATCTGGCGTTACCTTTAATGGGGGCGCAGCACTATGAGTAGATTAGCAGTTTTCGCTTCTGGAAGCGGATCTAACTTTCAATCTCTCGTTAATGCGGTAGAAGAAAAAAGCTATTACCGAGYTTTCCAGGKAAAGATGCTGTTGGYCAAGCGTTAGAAGCAGGTGTGAAAGTAACTGGAGTAACAATTCATTATGTAGATGCAGGTATGGATACAGGTCCAATTATTGCACAAGAAGCAGTAGTTGTTTCTGAAAGGGATACGAGAGAAAGCTTACAAAAGAAAATTCAACAAGTTGAACATAAATTATACGTAAATACAGTGAATCAAATTGTTCAGTCTGTGAAAGAACCAACTGTTAACTAACATACAACCAGGGGTGAAGGATAAATGAAAAAGCGCGCATTAGTAAGTGTTTCAGATAAAACAGGAGTAGTAGAATTTGTTAAAGGGTTACTTGAACAAGGGATTGAAGTTATTTCAACAGGTGGTACGAAAAAATTACTAGAAGAAAACGGCTTACAAGTAATTGGTATTTCTGAAGTAACTGGTTTCCCAGAAATTATGGATGGCCGTGTAAAAACATTACATCCAAATATTCATGGTGGTCTATTAGCAGTTCGTGATAATGAAAYGCATGTAGCGCAAATGAATGAATTAGGTAYTCAACCAATTGACTTTGTTGTTGTTAACTTATACCCATTTAAAGAAACAATCGCTAAGCCTGATGTAACATTTGCTGATGCAATTGAAAATATTGATATCGGTGGCCCAACAATGATTCGCTCTGCTGCGAAAAATCATAAATTTGTATCGGTAATTGTAGATCCAGTAGATTATGATGTTGTATTAGYAGAACTGAAAGAGAACGGTGAAGTAACAGAGGAAACGAAACGTAAATTAGCAGCGAAAGTATTCCGTCATACAGCAGCATATGATGCGTTAATTTCTAACTATTTAACAGAGCAAATGGGCGAAGAAAGCCCTGAAACAATAACGGTGACATTTGAGAAAAAACAAGATTTACGCTATGGCGAAAATCCACATCAAAAAGCGACATTCTATAAAGCGCCATTCGCAGCAACCTCTTCTGTTGCATACGCAGAACAATTACACGGTAAAGAATTATCTTACAACAATATCAACGATGCGGATGCAGCACTTAGCATCGTGAAAGAATTTACAGAACCAGCAGTAGTAGCGGTAAAACATATGAATCCATGTGGTGTTGGGGTAGGAACTGATATTCATGAAGCATACACACGTGCTTATGAGGCAGATCCAGTATCAATCTTTGGAGGTATTATTGCGGCAAATCGTGAAATTGATAAAGCTACAGCTGAAAAGTTACATGAAATTTTCTTAGAAATTGTTATTGCTCCTTCGTTCTCACAAGAAGCTTTAGAAGTGTTACAAAGTAAGAAAAACTTGCGCATACTAACTGTAAATATTGAAAAAGCAACAAGTGCAAGTAAAAAACTAACTTCTGTACAAGGTGGTCTTCTTGTTCAAGAGGAAGATACGTTATCATTAGATGAAAGTGCGATTTCAATTCCAACGAAACGTGAACCATCAGAGCAAGAGTGGAACGATTTAAAACTAGCTTGGAAAGTTGTAAAACATGTGAAATCAAATGCGATTGTTTTAGCGAATGATAACATGACAGTTGGTGTAGGTGCGGGACAGATGAATCGTGTAGGTTCTGCAAAAATCGCAATTACACAAGCTGGCGAAAAAGCACAAGGTAGCGCACTTGCATCTGATGCTTTCTTCCCAATGCCAGATACAGTAGAAGAAGCAGCAAAAGCAGGAATTACAGCAATCATTCAACCAGGCGGATCGATCCGTGATGAGGATTCTATTAAAATGGCAGATGCGTATGGGATTACTATGGTGTTCACTGGCGTACGTCATTTCAAACACTAATAGAGGATGTTAAAAAAGTCCGGTCAAGATAACTGTCGCATGTCGTCGTTGCAATGCCAGTGCGGTACTCATGTAGGAAAGCTACACTCCGTGTCCTCCTGGCAAATGCGCCTCGACCTGCTCGGTTCTCTTGATCCTCCTTTTTAAACTTTTATTGATATGAAAACAAACTAGGAGCATAGCTTCTAGTTTGTACTTATTTAATTATTGGGGGATGGAATATGAATGTTTTAGTAATTGGCCGTGGTGGACGTGAGCATGCTTTAGCTTGGAAATTTGCACAATCTGAAAAGGTAGAAAAAGTATATGTAGCGCCAGGTAATGAAGGTATGCGAGATGTTGCAACACCAGTTGATATTGATGAGAATGATTTCGATGCATTAGTCTTATTTGCAAAAGAGAAGAATGTTGAATTAACTTTCGTTGGACCAGAGATTCCACTTATGAACGGAATCGTGGATCGTTTTAAGGAAGAGGGCCTTCGTGTATTTGGTCCTAATAAAGCAGCTGCTGTTATTGAAGGTAGTAAAGCTTTTACAAAAGAGCTTATGGAAAAGTATGATATTCCAACTGCGGCATATGAAACTTTTACAGACTATGAAGAAGCAGTAAAGTATATTCAAAAAGTTGGTGCACCGATTGTAATTAAGGCAGATGGKTTAGCTGCTGGTAAAGGTGTAACRGTAGCAATGACGCTTGAAGATGCATTRCAAGCTGTGAAAGAAATGCTRCAAGATGTGAAATTCGGTGAAGCAAGCAAGAAGGTCGTTATTGARGAGTTTYTAGATGGACAAGAATTTTCATTAATGGCATTYGTAAATGGAACAACCGTACATCCGATGGTAATTGCTCAAGATCATAAACGMGCTTTTGAYGGGGATAAAGGTCCAAATACAGGCGGAATGGGTGCATATTCTCCAGTACCACAAATTCCAGAATCAGCAGTTCAAGAAGCGATTCAAACAGTATTACACCCAACTGCCAAGGCGATGATTGCAGAAAACCGTTCGTTTACAGGTATTTTATACGCAGGTCTTATTTTAACGAATGATGGTCCAAAGGTAATTGAATTTAATGCACGCTTTGGTGATCCTGAAACAGAAGTTGTATTACCTCGCTTAGAAAATGATTTAGTTGATGTATGCAACTCTGTGTTAGATGAAAGTGAACTAACTTTACAATGGTCAGAAGATGCTGTTATCGGTGTTGTACTTGCTTCTAAAGGATATCCAGAAGCGTATAAAAAAGGTGAAATTATTAACGGATTAGATGCACTGCAAGATGTGATTGTTTTCCATGCGGGGACAGTAATGAAACACGGTGATTTTGTAACAAACGGTGGCCGTGTATTATTTGTTGCTTGCAAGGCGAATAGTTTACAAGAAGCGAAAGATAAAGTATATAAAGAAATCGGTAAAATTGAGAGTGATGGTCTATTTTACCGAAGTGATATAGGATATCGTGCAATTGGGCATGAGATGAYGARAAGCTAATGTATAAAAAATCCCGCTGATTTCTCAGCGGGATTTTTTATGCATCTTTATCTTTYTTCAATTTYCCTTTTTGCTTTGCCATTTCTCGAAGTAAATACTCGATGTGTGCATTGACGCTACGAAACTCATCATTCGCCCATTTTTCGATGACTGCGTGTAATTCAGGATCAATACGTAATGGAAAGCTTTTCTTTTTGGCCATAATCACTTACAACCTTTAGTATAGGCTTCCTGTATTAATAACTGGTTGCGCACCTTTATCTGAAACGATGGCAACTAATAAATTGTTCACCATATTTGCTTTACGCTCGTCATCGAGTTCCAGTACGCCTTCTTCATCTAACATATGGATTGAATCTTTCGCCATCTTCACAGCACCTTCAACAATCTCTTTTCTAGCAGCTAATACTGCTTTTGCTTGTTGACGYTGRAGCATTGCATGGGCAATTTCTGTTGCGTAAGCTAAATGTGTTAAACGAGTTTCTAATACTTCTACGCCAGCGATTTCAAGTCGTACTTCTAACTCACGCTTTAATTCTTCAGAGATCTCTTCAGTATTTCCTCGTAACGTGATGCAAGTTTCATCTTGGAAATTATCATAAGGATATTTTGTAGCAACGTGGCGGATTGCTGTTTCACTTTGAATTTCTACGAATCGATCGTAATGCTCAACACCAAACATTGCTTTTGCGGAATCAACAACTTTATATACGATAACGGCTGCAATTTCAATTGGATTGCCCTCAACATCGTTTACTTTTAATTTCTTACTGTTAAAGTTTTCAACACGTAAAGATACAGTTTGACGAAAMGCGAATGGAATTGTTAAAAATAAACCATTTTGACGAATTGTTCCTAAATAACTACCGAAGAACGTAATAACTTTCGCTTGATTCGGTTGAACGATACCGATACCTGTAGCTAAAACAGATGCTAATATGAGAGCTAAAATAGCTATTACAAACATTTCTTGTACAAGGCAAAATACACCGATAGCGGCTAAAACTAGGTTTACACCTAATTTTCTGAATTTTATTGTTTGATATCTTTTATGTACGTTTTAAGGGTGAAAAACGAGAATGTACGTTCTGTTTCGTGGTAAAATAAAGAAGACTTAGCTGCCCACTGCAGCAGCTAAGTCCCTTTGAGAGCATCTTGCATCGTGACAAATGATTCAAAGCGGTTTTGCCAGGATTAATTCTTCAATCGCTGACTCAATCTCTTTGTCAGAAGTGTCATAACTTCCATCTGACTTTGACTTTGGCTTGTCATGACTGGAAGCTGAATTAACTTCTTCTTTATTATGTCCTTTTTCAGTGAAATTCATGCTAGGCATTTTAAATGCGCTCATATTCATATATTTTCCAAACTTACAGGCTTCAACAATAGGGCAGAAACGAACGATTCCCTCCGCAATTTTCATGGCACCAATCCATAGCAAAACTTTAGACCAAGTGCACCAAGGTTTACGTACGAGTTTAGCTGTACTACAACCGAAGAGGATGAGTCCGAGTGTGATTCGAATTAGAGCACTAATTGTGCCGATGTTTTGCTTCATTAGAAAAACACTCCTTTTTAATTAACTTCGAAATAGAAAATACTATTTCATTTGTTAGTATTCCGTATAAGTTTTTTGATATGTAATCCAACATTTGACGTTGAAAAAGATGTTGGATTGGGCGTGTGTGTAGGTAGTTTTTTTTGTTATAATGAAAGAATGCGTAAAAGGAAGTTCAAAAAGTCTGGTAAAGATAGCTGTCGCATTTCATCGTTGCATACGCCAGTCCGGTAAAGATATAGCAAGGAATGTAAAAAATCTTGATAAAAATTAACTGTTATTTTGAACAGAAATTATATAACTAGAGAAAAGAAAGGGTGTTTTCATGTACGATATTTCCAAATGGAAACATGTATTTAAGCTTGATCCAAATAAGGAGTTAAGTGACGAACATTTAGAAATGATTTGTGAATCTGGAACGGATGCTGTTATTGTAGGCGGAAGTGATGGAGTGACAATTGATAACGTATTACACATGCTAGTTAGCATTCGTAGATATGCAGTGCCTTGTGTGTTAGAGGTTTCTGATGTGGAGGCAATTACACCAGGATTTGATTTTTATTACATCCCAAGTGTTTTAAATAGCCGAAAAGTAGAATGGGTAACAGGTGTTCATCATGAGGCATTGAAAGAATTTGGRGATATTATGGACTGGGACGAAATTTACATGGAAGGGTATTGTGTTTTAAACCCAGAAGCGAAAGTAGCCCAGCTTACAGATGCAAAATGTGATTTAACAGAAGATGATGTTATTGCATATGCGCGTTTAGCAGACAAGCTATTACATTTACCGATATTCTATTTAGAATATAGCGGGACGTATGGAGACATTGAGCTTGTTAAAAATGTAAAAGCAGAATTGAAACAAGCTAAGCTATATTATGGCGGTGGTATTTCTAATGCAGAACAAGCGAAAGAAATGGCACAGTATGCTGATACAGTAGTTGTTGGAAATATTATTTATGATGATATAAAATCGGCATTAAAAACAGTTAAAGCAGTAAAAGGAGAGTAGGTGCAGGCACATATGAGTACGACAGATAAGTTATTAAATGGTTTAAATCCGCAGCAACAAAAAGCAGTACAAACAACAAATGGAGCACTTCTATTAATGGCAGGCGCAGGTAGTGGGAAAACACGTGTGTTAACACACCGTATTGCATATTTACTTGGTGAAAAAGGTGTGGCGCCATGGAATGTACTAGCAATTACCTTTACAAATAAAGCTGCTCGTGAAATGCGTGAGCGTATTGATAAACTTGTTGGACCAGAAGCAGAAGATATTTGGATTTCTACGTTCCACTCTATGTGCGTACGTATTTTACGACGTGATATTGACCGCATTGGTATTAATCGTAACTTTACAATCTTAGATTCAGGTGATCAGTTAACTGTAGTAAAAAAAATTATGAAGGAGCGCAATATTGACCCGAAGAAGTTTGAGCCGCGCTCTATTTTAGCGGGTATTAGCAATGCGAAAAATGAACTGTTATCTGCAGATAAATATGCAAAAAAAATTACAACCGCTGATCCATATGAAAAATTAACGAGCGATGTATATACAGAATATCAAAAACGTCTTTTGAAAAATAACTCATTAGACTTTGATGATTTAATTATGACGACGATTCAGCTATTTGAACGTGTTCCAGAAGTACTAGAGTTTTATCAGCGTAAATTCCAATATATTCACGTTGATGAGTATCAAGATACGAACAAAGCTCAGTACCTTCTTGTTAAACATTTGGCATCACGTTTTAAAAACCTTTGTGTTGTTGGTGATTCGGATCAGTCTATTTACCGCTGGCGCGGGGCTGACATTTCTAACATTTTGTCATTCGAAAAAGACTATGAGAATGCRCAAGTTATYYTGTTAGAACAAAAYTATCGTTCATCACAAAATATTTTAAATGCAGCTAATGCTGTAATTGAAAAAAATTCAAACCGTAAACCGAAGAAATTATGGACAGAAAATCAAATTGGAAGCAAAATCTCGTATTATCGTGCTGCAACCGAAAAGGACGAAGCGTATTTTGTTGCGAAAAAAATTCGTGAYGATATTCAAATGGGGAACCGAAAATATACTGATTTTGCAGTGTTATATCGTACAAATGCCCAGTCTCGTATGATTGAGGAGATTTTCCTAAAATCTAATATCCCTTACAAAATTGTCGGCGGTACTAAGTTCTATGATCGTAAAGAGATTAAAGACATTTTGGCGTACTTACGTTTAATTGGGAATCCAGATGATGAGATTAGTTTTGCACGTATTATTAACATGCCAAAGCGCGGGATTGGTGCGACTTCTATCGATAAAATTATTAATTATGGTGTGCAAAACGGAATCTCATTAACTGCTGTATTTGATGAGATTGAGCATGTTGGTGTAAGTGCAAAAATAACAAAAGCAGTAAAAGAATTCGCAAGTTTATTACACAACTGGGTAAATATGCAAGAGTATTTATCTGTTACAGAATTAGTAGAAGAAGTTATTGAAAAGACAGGCTATCGCGATATGCTGAAAAATGAGCGATCTTTAGAAGCAGAAGGTCGTTTAGAAAACTTAGACGAGTTTTTATCTGTTACACAAACATTTGAATCCCAAAGCGAAGATAAGAGCCTTGTTGCATTCTTAACAGACTTAGCTCTTGTTGCTGATATTGATCGTGTAGATGAAGATCCAACTGCTGGTGAAGAAGTTATTTTAATGACGATGCACTCAGCAAAAGGATTAGAGTTCCCAGTTGTCTTTATTGTTGGCTTAGAGGAAGGGATATTCCCGCATACTCGTTCTCTTATGGAAGAGGATGAAATGCAAGAAGAGCGTCGTCTTGCCTATGTAGGTATTACTCGTGCAGAAGAAGAGCTATACTTATCCAATGCTCAAATGCGTACTTTATTTGGTAGAACAAGTATGAATGCAGCATCTCGATTTATTACAGAAATTCCGGCAGAATTAGTAGAACCATTAAACGAAACAGCACCGAAGCGTGAAACTTCGTTTGGTGCAAARGGAAGAACGACAAGCGCAACTACAACACGTTCTCGTTCAGCTTTCGCGCGTCCGGCTGTTAAGACGACAGGTGGCGAGCAAATTGGCTGGGGAATAGGCGATAAAGCWGCTCACCAGAAGTGGGGAGTCGGTACAGTTGTAAGTGTAAAGGGTGAAGGTGATTCAAAAGAATTAGATATTGCATTCCCAAGCCCAATTGGTATTAAACGTTTATTAGCAAAATTTGCACCTGTGACGAAACAATAGGAAAGGACTGAGGATATGTCAAAAGAGATAGCCAAAAAACGTATAGAAGAACTGCGTGATTTGTTAAATACATTTAACTATCAATATCACGTATTAGACAATCCTTCTGTTTCTGATGCGGAATATGACCGTGATATGCAGGAGCTTATAAAATTAGAAGCAGAGAACCCAGAGTTTATGAGTGAAGACTCTCCCTCCATTCGCGTTGGGGGGACTGTTCTTGATATATTTGAAAAGGTAACGCATAAATCACCAATGTTAAGTTTAGGAAACGCGTTTAATGAAGGAGATTTGCGTGATTTTGATCGAAGAGTACATCAGGGAATTGATGATGCGAATGTAAGATATATATGCGAATTAAAAATTGACGGACTTGCTGTTTCACTTCATTATGAAAAAGGGCGCTTCATTCAAGGAGCAACACGTGGTGATGGTATAACGGGTGAAGATATTACCCAAAACTTAAAAACGATTAAAGCTATCCCGCTGCGTTTAAATGAAGAAGTAACGTTAGAAGCACGAGGCGAGGCTTATATGCCGAAGCGTTCATTCGTTAAATTAAATGAAGAAAAAGAGCAAAATGGTGAAGATGTATTTGCGAATCCACGTAATGCGGCAGCAGGATCGATACGCCAACTTGATCCGAAAATTGCAGCGAAGCGTAACTTATCTATGTTTGTGTATGGTCTTGCTAATGTAGAAGAAAAAACAATTCCATCCCACAGTGAATCACTGGATTTCTTAGGTGAGCTTGGATTTAAGACGAATCCAAATCGTCGTACATGTGAAACAATTGAAGACGTAATAGCCTATGTAGAAGAGTGGCAAGAAAAACGCCCGCATCTTGATTATGAGATTGACGGAATCGTTATAAAAGTAGACGATGTTGCTATTCAAGAAAGCTTAGGAACTACAGCAAAGAGTCCAAGATGGGCAATAGCTTATAAATTCCCAGCTGAAGAAGTTGTGACGAGATTAACAGGGATTGAATTAAGTGTCGGCCGTACAGGAGTTGTAACACCAACTGCAGAGCTGGAGCCAGTGCGAGTAGCCGGAACTATTGTCCGTCGTGCTTCTTTACATAACGAAGATTTAATTCGTGAAAAGGATATTCGAATTGGTGACTACGTTGTTGTGAAAAAGGCTGGAGATATTATTCCTGAAGTTGTGAACGTTATTTTTGATAAGCGTACTGGTGAGGAAGAAGAATATCATATGCCAACGCATTGTCCAGCATGTGAGAGTGAACTTGTTCGTTTAGAAGAAGAAGTAGCACTTCGATGTATAAATCCGACTTGCCCAGCTCAAATTCGTGAAGGATTAATCCATTTCGTTTCAAGAAATGCAATGAATATTGATGGACTTGGAGAACGTGTAATTACACAACTCTTTGATGCGGATTATATTCGTACGTTTGCTGATTTATATTCATTGACGAAAGAGCAATTATTAGAGCTAGAACGTTTCGGTGAAAAATCAGCAACAAATTTAGTCCAAGCAATTGAGAATTCTAAGGAAAACTCATTAGAGCGATTATTATTCGGTCTTGGTATTCGCCACGTCGGTGCGAAAGCCGCACGTACATTTGCTGAGCATTTCGAAACGATGGATGAGCTTGTGAAAGCGACGGAAGAAGAATTAAAAACAATTAATGAGATTGGTGAAAAAATGGCTCAATCCGTTGTAACGTATTTCGATAATGAAGACGTATTAGAGCTATTACAACAATTTAAAGAGTATGGCGTGAACATGGCATACAAAGGTATAAAAATTGCTGATTTACAAAATGTTGAATCGTACTTTGCAGGAAAAACTGTCGTCTTAACAGGGAAATTAGAAGTTATGGGACGCAGTGAAGCGAAGAAGAAGATTGAGGCATTAGGTGGAAAAGTAACAGGAAGTGTTAGTAAAAGTACGGATTTAGTTGTTGCTGGTGAAGCTGCTGGTTCGAAATTAGCGCAAGCAGAGAAGCACAATGTTGAAGTTTGGAATGAAGAGAGGTTCTTACAAGAGCTGAATAAGTAAGAGGTGCAAACTTACGATGAAAAAAATAGCGTTAGCGGTATTAAGTCTTAGCCTACTTGTAAGTGGGTGTAGTATGGGTTCCAATAAAGATGAAAAAGCAGTTGAGAAATCGGGGAAAGCGAAAGRACAAGCAGTTATCCCGAAATACTCCATTTCGGATGAATATTATAAGACAACGGTTCAATTTGATCCAGGTAAGGCACGTGGTTTAGTTGTACAAGGTTTAAATAGTCGTCTAGATGTAGATGAATTTGAAACAGGATTAATGCGCATTGCCAAAGAGTCGTTTAGTACGAAAGATTATTTCTTTAAAGGCGGAAAGTTTCTAGAGGCTCAAGATATACAAATGCTTGTAAAAAGAAAGCGTACAGATGCTGAACAAAAAGAGCTAGAGGATAAGTTGAAAAAAGATGCAGTTAAATTTCCAAATATCGGACTGAATCCAGCCTTAAGTGAAGGTTCGGAGTCACTAGAAGTGAAAAATAAAAAAAATCCAATGTATATCTCAAATATTTTAGAGCATGATTACTACGTACAAAAAGGTGGGAACGATGCTGAACCTGATGGCATTGTAATTGGATTAGCGATGAATTCTGTTCAATATTATGAGGAAGAGCATGGTTATCCGCGTGAGGCTGCAATTCCAGATGTAAAAATGTTAGCTGAAGGGAAAAGAATGGCACAAGAAATATTGAAATTCATGCATCAAAAAGACGCTGCGACAAAAAATGTTCCGATAACATTTGCAA
>NZ_JBFTMA010000084.1:0-10736 GCF_056396725.1 Bacillus sp. 05T31 | reverse complement strand
ATACTGAGGTGATTTAACTGGAGTACAAATCTATTAAACCGAAAAAAATTTACGAAGAAGTATCTGAAGCTATTTTAACAATGATTAAAAATGGTACGTTAAAACCTGGTGACAAACTACTTCCTGTTCATCAATTAGCTGAGCAGTTTCAAGTTGGCAGATCTGCTGTTCGTGAAGCGCTAAGTGCGCTAAGAGCAATGGGCTTAATTGAAATGAAACAAGGRGAAGGTACATATGTAAGGAATTTCGATCCTTCTTCATTAACAAAATCACTAAATAACAAGTTATTAATGAAGAAAGAGGATATTTTGAATTTATTAGAAGTACGGAAGGTGCTCGAAGTGGGGGCAGTTCGAGCGGCAGCGGCAAAACGTACGGAAGCTAATTTGCAAAATATGAAGCAGTGGTTAGATGAAATGGCAAAGAGCATTGGAGATGAGAAGGCTGGCGAAAAAGCAGACTTTCATTTTCACATGGGAATTGCAGAATCTTCGCATAATAACATCTTGCTTGAGCTCATGAATCATGTTTCAGAGATGATTGCTGAAACGATTGGTGAATCAAGACGCATTATTTTATATGGTGAACAAACAACATCAGAACGACTTTTAGAAGAGCATCAATCTATATATGATGCGGTGTTAAAGCAAGATGTGGAATTAGCGCAGMAAGCGATGCTAGATCATTTAACAAATGTAGAACATATTGTCACAGGTAAAAGCGATATAAATTCGTAATTTAATCTTTTAAAAATCTAATTTTCTGATAAAATAGAGAGAGCTTAAGTAAGCGTTTTCTTTAGAAGGGGGAGAGGATAGGCCATGGTTGAGCCTACTTCTTCTAATCTTAGTCATCTGATGACCATATGATTTTTGGCGGAGTTGTAATGAGGGGGAATTATAGTTATGAAAGTTACTTTATTTGTTACTTGTTTAGTCGATATGTTTGAAACAAACGTCGGTAAAGCAACAGTTGAAGTATTGGAGCGTTTAGGTTGTGAAATTGAATTTCCAGAAGCACAAGTTTGTTGTGGTCAGCCTGCTTATAATAGCGGCCATGTAGAAGCAGCAAAAGAAGCGATGAAACATATGATTGAAACTTTCGAAGATGCAGAATATATCGTTACGCCATCTGGATCTTGTGCGACAATGTTTCATGAGTATCCGCATGTTTTTAAAGATGATCCGAAGTGGGCTAAACGTGCACAAAAGGTTGCTGATAAAACATATGAATTTACACAATTTATTGTAGATGTTTTAAAAGTTACAGATGTTGGTGCAAGTTTACCAGGGATAGCTACTATTCATAAATCTTGTCATATGACACGCCTGCTTGGAGTAAAAGAGGCACCAGGAATTTTATTATCAAGCGTAAAAGGATTAATTGTGAGAGAACTGCCGAACGTGCAAAATTGTTGTGGGTTTGGGGGAACGTTTTCAGTTAAGATGACTCCAATTTCTGAGCAAATGGTAGATGAAAAAGTAGATAGTGTAATGGAAACAGGTGCTGATTATTTAATCGGTGCAGATTGTGGGTGTTTGTTAAACATTGGCGGACGTATTGAGCGTTTAGGAAAAGAAGTAAAAGTAATGCATATTGCTGAGGTCTTGAATAGTCGCTCATGAAGGGGGAACATAAGCTATGTCTATGAAAATCAGTGAGAAAAAATTTAATGATCGCGTTGGCGATGGAATTCAAGATTCGTTTATGCGCGGAGCGGTATCTTCTGCACAAACGCGTTTATATACAAATCGATTAAAAGCAGCTGACGAGTTGGGAAACTGGGAAGAGTGGCGTGAACTAGGTGAACAAATTCGTCAACATACGTTAGAAAATCTTGATTATTATTTAATGCAGTTAAGTGAAAATGTATCAAAAAGAGGCGGTCACGTTTACTTTGCGAAAACGAAAGAGGATGCAGCAAAGTATATTCAAGACGTTGCAAAAAAGAAACAAGCGAAGAAAGTTGTAAAATCAAAATCAATGGTAACTGAAGAAATTAGTATGAATCATGCCCTTGAAGAGATTGGTTGTGAAGTGTTAGAGAGTGACTTAGGAGAGTATATCTTGCAAGTAGATAACGATCCACCATCACATATTATTGCGCCTGCACTTCATAAAAACAGAACGCAAATTCGTGATGTATTTAAAGAAAAACTTGGATATGAAAATTCTGATGATCCATACGAAATGACAAAGTTTGTTCGTAAACAACTTCGTGAGAAATTTATGGATGCAGAAATTGGTGTGACAGGTTGTAACTTCGCTGTTGCAAATACTGGCTCTCTTTGTTTAGTGACGAATGAAGGTAATGCCGATCTTGTCATGTCGATTCCGAAAACACAAATTGCAGTAATGGGTATGGAACGTATGGTTCCGACAATGGAAGAATTAGATGTTTTAGTTGGTTTACTATGTCGTAGTGCGGTAGGTCAAAAATTAACAAGTTATGTAACAGTAGCAGGACCAATTCAAGAGGAAGAGGTAGATGGACCAGAAGAGTTTCATTTAGTCGTTGTTGATAATGGCCGCTCTCAAATTCTTGGATCGGAATTCCGTTCAATATTGCAATGTATTCGTTGTGCCGCTTGTGTTAACGTATGTCCCGTATATCGTCACGTTGGTGGACATTCGTATGGATCTATTTATTCAGGACCAATCGGTGCGGTATTAACACCGCTTTTAGGTGGGTATGACGATTACAAAGAGCTTCCTTATGCATCTAGTTTATGCGGAGCATGTACAGAAGCTTGTCCAGTAAAAATTCCATTACATGATTTATTATTAAAACATCGTCAAGTCATCGTTGAGCAAGAAGGTCGTGCCCCACTTGCAGAAAAATTAGCAATGAAAATGTTTAGTATGGGTGCTTCTTCAGCAGCTTTATATAAAATGGGATCGAAAATGGCACCGGCAGCAATGAGTCCATTTACATCTGGTAACCGTGTATCAAAAGGCGTTGGACCACTTAAAAACTGGACGGATATTCGTGAATTCCCAGCTCCAAGTAAAGAACGATTCCGTGATTGGTATAAAGATCATAAGAAAGGCGGGGACAAATAATGACAGGATTAATTCAAAACCGTGAGTCCTTTCTAGATAATATCGCAAAAGAACTTGGGCGCGCGCGTAAAACAGAAGGCGTAGAACGTCCAGCATGGAAAAGTAATGTGAATGTAGAAACGTTAAAAGATTATTCACAAGAAGAATTGTTAGAAGTATTTAAAAAGCAATGTACAAACATTCATACAACTGTTGTGGAAACGACAAACGACCGCTTACGTGAAGATATTCAAAAAGTAATTGTTGAAAACGGCGGAGGACCTATTATATTATCAGCAGATGAACGTTTTGATTCCTATGGATTGACTTCTTTATTTAAAGAAGAGCTTCCAAAGCAAAATGTTGAGGTAAATGTATGGGATCCTGAGAAAAAAGAAGAGAATATGCGTATAGCGGAAAAAGCGAATATCGGTATTGCATTTAGTGATTATACTTTAGCTGAATCTGGTACGATTGTTGTACAAAGTCATAAAGGACAAGGGCGTTCTTTACACTTTTTACCGACTGTATACTTTGCTATTATTCCACGTGAAACACTTGTACCGCGTATTACACAAGCAGTTCAACATATGAACTCTCGTGTGGAAAAAGGTGAAGCAGTCGCATCTTGTATTAACTTTATTACAGGACCAAGTAACTCTGCGGATATTGAAATGAATCTTGTTGTCGGAGTACACGGGCCGTTAAAAGCAGTATATTTCATCGTATAAAATAGGGGAAAGCAGGCCGGAAAACGGCCTGCTTTTTTAATAGAATAAAGATAATATGAAGTAGAAGTTCTCTCCTTTTTTTGTTATGTTCTTTTGGAAAGGAGAGGAAGGGATGTTCACTTATTTATATGCATTGTTAATAGGTATGGTGTTTGGTTCTTTTTTTATGGTGATTGCGATGAGAGTTCCAGTAGGGGAATCTATTATTACACCGCGTTCGTACTGTCATTACTGCGAGTATACGTTACAGCCGAAAGAACTTATTCCAATCATTTCATTTTGTATACAAAAAGGGCGTTGTACGAATTGTAAGAGCAAAATCTCAAGTTTGTACATAGTATTTGAATTTGTTACAGGCAGTTTATTTTTTCTTACTGTATATGTAATTGGAATGGAAAGAGAGCTCATCATCATTTTATCGCTTTTTTCGTTACTTCTAATTATTTCAGTTACAGATTTAGTATATATGCTAATACCTAATCGTATTTTAATTTGGTTTGCGCTTTTGCTTATTTTAGAATGTATTTTTGTACCGTTAGTTACTTGGATAGATAGTTTAGCTGGTAGTGGAACTATATTCATTTTGTTATATTGCATGCAAAAGATTTATCCAGATGGTCTTGGCGGAGGTGATGTAAAATTACTTTCGTTACTCGGATGTATAGTCGGAGTGAAAGGGGTTTTTATAACTTTATTTTTAGCATCTTGCTTTAGTCTTTGTTTTTTCGGGATAGGTATAGCGCTAAAACGTATAAACATAAGAACTCCAATTCCGTTCGGACCTTTTATTAGCCTTGGAGCAATATGTTATGTGTTGGTCACATATGCAAAATAGAGAGGAGATAGAAAATGAATGTATATATGGATGATCAAAGAAGTTGCCCATACGGATATGTTTTGGCAACTACAGTAGAATCTGCCTTGCAAATTGTTAGGGATAATGAGGTGAATATTATTTCCCTCGATTATAATATGGGATGGCGACAAAAAAGTGGGTTAGATTTCGTAGAAGCTTTCTGCAACGAAGGTTTATATGTTAATGAAAYTCACCTTCATACAAATGATGTCATCGGTATGCATCAGATGAAAAAGAGCATAGAGAGAGAGAGAGAAGGAAAACGGGGAAATTAATCCTTATATTGCCTTGAAACATTAAAAACTCCAAAGTAAAACTTTGGAGTTTTTAATGTTTCATATGTGCTTGTAAAGGAATAATTTCCTCCGTTTGAGCTCCAACTAATTGAGTTTTCTCTTGTTCAACAACAGGTGCTTTCTTTGTTAAGTAATGATATACCATACCGACAAATACGGATCCGCCAATAATGTTACCGATTGTAACTGGAATTAAGTTATGAATAGCGCCCGCAAAAGAAATTGTCTCAGGATGTGGTGATACTAAAGATAAAGCAAACAGTGATAAGTTTGCAATGCTATGCTCATAACCAGATAAAAAGAAAGTGAAAACGAGCATCATCATCATTAATATTTTTGCTGTGTCACCTTTCACTTGAGAAGGTAAGAAGCAGGCAAGACATACGAGCCAGTTACATAAAATCGCTTTAAAGAATAATTGCATTGTAGGTGTATTCATCTTTCCTTCAACAACTTTATTCATTAAATGACTGTGATCAATTGCTTCGAAAATTCCAGTTGCGTAAAATAGTAAGGCAAAGAATAAAGCGCCAGCTAAGTTACCTGCATAACAAGCAACCCAGTTGCGAAGTGTATCAGAAATCGTTGTTTCTTTTCTTAAAGTTGCCACTGTGAAGTACATTGTATTGCCAGTAAATAATTCAGCGCCGCCATATATAATAAGTACGAGAGCAATTCCGAAAAACATGGAGGAAGCTAAATATGTTGCTGGTGAATCTGCAATATGAAAAAAGTTACCTAATTTAAAACATAGTACAATAATAAAACCGATATAAATGCCCGCAAGTGCAGCACGAATGAAATATTGCATTGGATTTATATCTAGCATTTGTTTTTTGCTCTTAGCCAGTTTTACAACGTAATCTAATCCTTGTTCTAGCATGAGTAATACGCTCCTTTAATACATCGTCTATAAATACTCCTTATATGAATAAGGTACATGGATTTGTTCATAGTTTCAATAAGTTTGTGCAATATTTCACAAAAAGGACATACATCTAGAAAGGAAGCGTTTACAAAAGGTAGTATAATGGAATTTTTTCTGAAAATAGAGAGGGGAATTGAAACGAGAAAAAAGAAAAAGCGCTGTAATTACAGCGCTTTTTCGTCTAAATTCTTTTCTACTTTTACTTCTACTTCTTTCGAGAAGAACCAACCGCMAACTGCGATTCCAACTAATACAATCCAGAAWGTAAGYTTCCACGGAGTGGATTCTGGGAATGAATGCGGAAGGACATTTAAAGCAGGGTGTGCTARYGTATAAACTGYTAATTTCACACCAACCCAACCTACAATTAAAAATGCTGCAGTTTCAAGTCCTGGTTTACGTTTTAATATTTGTACGAAAGCAGTTGCTGCAAATCGCATTATAACTAATCCGATAAGTCCACCTGTAAAGATAACGATAAATTGACCTGTATCAAGACTACCAATCGTACCTAATCCTGTTTTCGGTAAAGTCACTGCTAATGCAACAGCAGCTAAAATTGAATCAACTGCGAAGGCGATATCAGCAACTTCGACTTTAAATACAGTCCACCRAAAGTTCTCCTGTTTTTTCTTTGCTTCTTTTTCTTCTGTTTCTTCATGTGTATTCTTTTTAACATACGTTTTAAATAAGTGATTCCCCGCGATAAACATAAGATAAATCGCACCAATTGCTTGCACTTGCCATACATCTACTAGGAACGAAATCATAAATAGTGATCCGAAGCGGAAAACGAACGCTCCTGCTAATCCATAAAATAGTGCTTTCTTTCGTTTTTCTTCTGGTAAATGTTTTACCATAATTGCGAGAACGAGAGCGTTATCAGCCGCTAAAATCCCCTCTAGTGCAATTAGGATGAGTAATACCCAACCATACTCCAATAATAATGATACATCCATGTACATTCTCCTCTCATTTCTATAAAGACTAAACAAGTGAAGAAGTTCCCCACTGTTTAGTTTCCCCATACTCCTGCGCATCAACGGTAGAAGAAATTTGAAAACAAAAAAGACCTCTGCCGTTGATAGGCAAAGGTCTTGCTAGACATATGTAATGAAAATGCCAACAAAGCCGGAAGAACTAAGTTCTACGTAATGACGACTTTGTTTCCAAGAAATAGTTCTTGGACGCTACTCCCCTTTGGAGATATGCTATTGTATTTTCATTATATGGATAATTTATACGGTTGTCAACCTGTTAAAATATCTTCGTTTGGATATTTTATTTTTCTTTGTTTTTTACGTGCAAATGAAAAGGCTAATGTTAAAGGCCCCATCTTTCCAAAAAACATCATAAAGATAATAATTGTTTTGCCGATGATTGTTAAGTGTGGCGTCAAATTCATGCTAAGGCCGACAGTTCCAAATGCTGAAAATACTTCAAAAGCACTCATTAATAAAGGAACCTTCTCAGTGATGCTTAAAATTAAAATGGAAAGAAAAATAAAMGAAATTGAAATAATAGTAATCGTTAATGATTTGACAATGAGCGTATCTTTAATGGATTTTTTAAACACGACAATATCATCTTGTTCTTGCAAAAATTTAAATACGCCGAAAAACATAATCAAAAAAGTCGTTAACTTAATCCCACCACCAGTTGAAGCACTGCCAGCACCAATAAACATAAGAAGCATCATTAATAAAAGTGAAGGTTTTGATAATGCAGAGATATCAACAGTATTAAACCCGGCAGTACGTGTTGAAACCGCTTGAAAATAAGCAGCCATACCTTCTTCAAATGGTGTAAAACCTCTCATGGAAATTGAATTATGGAACTCAAATATAAAGATAAAAGCTGTAGCAATAATATTGACGATTAGAGTAGAAGAGAGCATAAGCTTTGAGTGCAAAGTAAGGTTTTTAAAGTTTTTCTTTCTTTTTATATCTATGATAACCGTAAAACCAATCCCACCTAAAATGATGAGGGAAGAAATAACGAGA
The DNA here is from genome assembly GCF_056396725.1 of Bacillus sp. 05T31. NCBI lineage: Bacteria > Bacillati > Bacillota > Bacilli > Caryophanales > Bacillaceae > Bacillus > Bacillus sp. 05T31. The sequence continues at coordinate 2,880 of NZ_JBFTMA010000084.1, read as the reverse complement.
TTGACGAGAATGCTATGGGAGTGCGACATTAAATTATCGCTCCACACAGAAAACCCAGCATTATTAAAGGCTGAGATAGAATGAAAAAAGCTGTAATATATACCTTTGGCAACCCCATATTTTGGTACCCATTCAAAAGAGAGAAGTAAAGTAGCGATACATTCTACAGTAAAAGAGAATAAAAATAATGCTTTTGCAAGACGAATGATTCCGCCGACATTTGTTTGGTTTAATGCTTGTTGTAATAAAATCCGGTTTTGAAGGCCGATTTTTCTGCCGAGCATAATTGCRATTAAAACAGCAAAGCTCATAATGCCAAGYCCRCCAACTTGTATAAGTGTTAAAATGACACATTGGCCAAATAAGGTAAATACTTTACCAGTGTCCACAACACCAAGCCCTGTAACCGTACAAGCAGAAACCGTTGTAAATAAGGCATCGAGCCATGAAATGGACGTTGTTGTAGCAATTGGCAATTTCAATAGGCATGTACCGATAATCGATAGCATAATAAAAGATACAGTAAGAACACGGGGAGGACTCATGCTAATGTTAATCCGTTTCATTTCACATATCGTTCCTTTCGATTTGCTCTTACTAGTATGTGAAGAAGCACTATTATGTATGTTAAAAAAGAAAGAGGCAGAGAATATCTGCCTCTAAGCCATAGGTTATATAGTTATCCGCGTAATTGTTGTTGAGCTAAAGCAACAAGACGTTTCGTTACTTCACCGCCAACTGATCCGTTAGAACGAGATGCTGTATTAGATCCTAAGCTTACACCGAATTCTTGTGCGATTTCATATTTGAATTGTTCAAGTGCTTGCTCTGCACCCGGAACTAGTAATTTGTTTGTTTTCACCATGTTGATACACATCCTTAAAGAGTAATCCAGTTTAGCTAAGTGCTATCTGGTAATGTTATTTTATGTGTAAACGACGTACTCATACACGGAAGTAAACGGTGTGATTAGAAGTTCTTGGATAGAAAAAAGAGTAGCAAATTTGCTACTCTTTTTTCAGTATTGTCGCTGTACCTTCTACGACAATATCATCAGATTGATTATATATGTTTGTTTGCAATGTGATAATTTTTTTATCGTCCCGTTTTTTAATAACTTCTGCCACAACGCGAAGTGTATCACCGATTTTGACAGGAGCACGGAATGAAACGTTTTGTGATAAATAAATCGTATTTTTGCCAGGAAGTTTCGTTCCAAGAATGGTAGAAATAAAACTTGAAACGAGCATGCCATGGGCAATACGTTCTTTGAACATTGTCGTTTTTGCAAAAGAGTCTAGAATGTGAATAGGATTTACATCTCCAGTCAATTTTGCAAAATTGATAACGTCCTCATCCGTAATTTTTTTTGTAAGTGATGCTTGATCACCGACTTGAATCTCATCGTAACGAAGCTCCGGAACAGTTTGTGCTTCTTGAAATGGATTCATTTTGTCCTCCTTCTTTTCCATATCGAAAAATGTAAGCCATCTTGATGTAGTAGGAGGAAGAAAGAGTTTTGTTTGTGCTGCAGTTAGTTGCCACATTTTTCTTACTTGATGGAAGTAAATAGATTTTTTGAGTTTTCCTCGAACTGCTTTGCGAGTTCTAGTTGTTTGGACTTGAACTCTCCCAAAAAAACTTCTAACTGTTTTTGAACCTCTTCACGTTGCGACTGTTGTTGTTCGATAAAGTGTTTTGTTGTTTCTTCAAATTGGCCGCTAGTTTGAGTAAGAATAGACAAAGATGTTTTCGTAGGCGAAACAGTAAGTTGGTGCATTTGATTAGAAAGCTCATTCCACTTTTCTTGCCACTCGTTAATTTGATCATTTAAGGAGTTTCCAGTTAATTGCTTCACATAGTCTGTATATTGGTTATTGAACTGAGCAGTGAATTGGTGTAGTTCTTTTTCTAGTTCATCTACTCCTGATGTTAATTTATGCAAAGCGTCTTGTTGTTGTTTTAACGTTTCTAAAGTAAGTTGCTCTAATTGTTTCCCAGCTGAAGAGAAGAGGGAAAGAGATTGAGACCAGTTTTTCCAAAATGCATCGACTAATTCGTATGGCTTAGTTTCCATTGTTTGACCTCCAAATGTTTTTTTGCATATTGTGAACGCAGATTACTCTGCTGTACCACCAGGTGAAGATGAAGAATCCTTTTCATCCTTTTCTGGAGAAGTAGAAAATGGAAAGAATGCATTGGTGTATAACGTGAAAAACGTCCGCAACATATTTTGATAATGTTCAAAAGAAGTCGCACATGTTGTTAAATATTGCTCTCCATATTCTGTTAAAGAATAAATTCGTTTCGCTGGCCCGCCTTCGCTTGTATCCCAAGTAGAAGAAATAAGATTTTCTTTTTCTAATTTGCGTAGTGTCCTATACACATTACCTTGGTCAACAGAAGAAAAGCCGATGTCCATTAGCATTTGAATAAGTTTGTAACCATGAAGACTCCAGTCTTTTAGACAGAGAAGTAAGAAAGGAACTAAGAAGTTTTTTGGCATGGAGTTTGGTTGTTTCGCTTGGTTTTTTTCCAAACCTTCTGGGTGTTCTGGTTCATTATGTAGCATGATTGTGCATCACCTCATGAATCAGTTAGATGGAATTTTTTGCTTATAAGTGCAATTTACACCTATCTGTTTTTAATGTCAATACATTTGTTAGAAAATAAAGAAAAATAAAATATATACTTGAAGTTTTATTCGGAATATTAGAAAATAGTGAATAGGTTGAATTGTTTCAAAAACGAAAAAGGGAGTGTAGTCGAAGTGATTGATCAAAAATTCGATCCATTGCAAGCATGGAAAAATGCTTATGAACAAACCGAAACATTTTGGGGAAAAGCGCTCAATGAAACAATTAAAACAGAAGAATATTC
>NZ_JBFTMA010000083.1:0-10753 GCF_056396725.1 Bacillus sp. 05T31 | reverse complement strand
TCATAGCAGTTGTTAAATCAATCTCGACGTCACAAGCACCATATTGGACGTTAATATCCTCTATTTCATAAATATGATCCATCATTCGTACATTACCTACAAACATATTTTTTATATACGGTTCTGTACGATATATTTGTTTTTCTTCATTTATATATCCTTTTTCTTTAATTTCAACTTTCATTGCTTTTTGCCGATGTCCTTGTTGAATAAGTTGATAACCAATTAAAGCTAAACAAGCAAACACAACAAGTACGAATGCCGCTGATGAAAATAAGAAGAATAAGAAGACAATACCACCGACAAATAAAAATACATTCCCTCTTACATAACGGTTCTTCTTTCGATAATGTCTTCCAAACATAATCATAATAAATGCAAATATTAGACCACCTGGTTCAAAATGTCCAAGTATCATATCAAGAAAAAGACCGAATCCAAATATGATGAGGAGCATCCCCATAAATTGTGTTTTTGAAAATTGCTTCTTCATTTCAGCTCCCCCCTCCTTGTCACATATACATAGAAGAAAAGGCATTGCTTTCCAACACCTTTTCTCCTATCACTATATCATAAGCCTGTTTTATTATATACTACAATTATTTTGTTACTTCTTTCGTTAACGATACTTCATTTTTCTCTTTCATTTCACTCTCTAGTTTTGCAATTTTCATATCAAATGTATCACGCTCATGCTCTTCATTTATACGAAGCTCTATGTCACGAATGTGATCTTCAATTTCTTCGAATCGTAAGAACGGATTATTTTCATCCATTTTATGCATAGCAGTATTCATACGGCGGTTTGCATGCGCCATATTTTCACGTGCCATTAATTCCATACGCTTTGCGTTCATTTCTTTTAATTTATTTTTCATTTCTGAAAGACGACGCTCTAACTCATCAATTTGCTCTACAACACCAGCATACATTTCTTCTAAGCGAGTTACTTGCCCTTCATAATACGCTACTTCTTCTAATGCACGTTCATGCAATTGCAATTCGCCTGCTTCTTGTGCGATGATAGCTTGCTTTGATCTTTTATTAACGAAATAACGTGCTTGCTCAAGCTCACGAGCGAAGTTAGATTTTAATGTTTTATGACGCTGAATTAACTTCTCAATTTTTGTTATTTCACGCTCACTATCTCGTAAATATTGGTTTAACATAGCAATTGGATTTTTTCTTTCTTTCTCATCTAACACATTATGAAAATCAGCTAAAATTGCATCGCGTACACGTCCGAATAAAGATTGTTTCATTATAATCTTCCTCTCTTCTACTTTATAATTTGATTTATTTTATATTAGTTTTTCATTAACTTGTTCCACTCATCTTCAAAGTTGCTATATGGTTTAGCACTTTCTGGAGCAGAATCAACAACTACATTTTTTCCTTTTTTCCACTCACGGTATCCGTAGTATAAAACTACTAATGCTGCGATACCGATTAAGGCTGGGGAATGAGAAAGTGCAATGGAYAAACCGATTAAACCAACAATACCCCAAGCTAACTTTCCAAAGAATGATTTAGCTCGCACAAATGATTTATAGCTCCAGTACACAACTCCTGCTCCAATGGCGAATCCTACAATACCAGCAAGACTACCAAGAGCAATTAAAGCCAAAATACCGGCTGCGATAAACGCTAGAAATTGTTTCATCTTGTGCTTGCCTCCCTTCGATTTGATACTCTTATCTTAACTATTTTTTCATTTTTTCATAACGAGCTTAAGAACCGTTTTTAACTCAGACTTAAGACTGAGTTAAATTCAGCCTTTTGCAAAACGAACATGTATGCGATGCGTATAGATACAGAAAAATTCTTATTCAATAACGGATGAGAATCTCAACTTGCGCATCCAAAAAATTAGCAAGACGTACAAACGTTTATTAAATTACATTAAAAATATTATTAAGAAAATTATGTTAAAATAAATCAGAAGGCTATATTTAAATTAAAGGGGATATATCATGAATTTACACATTACGAAAGAAATCAATACCTCCGCTAAAAACTATATAAACAATCAGCTTTATGAATATAATTTAAAGCACTTTCCATCTGATTTAAGAGACAGATACTTAGAGATTCATTTATTTCTTAAAGATGAAAATGGTAAAATATGCGGGGGAATATTAGGTGAAGTCTGTTGGAATTGGTTAGAGATTCACTCTTTTATCATCGATGAAGATRTACGTGCATTAGGGTATGGAACTAAACTGTTATTAGAAGTAGAAAAAATCGCTTTAGAAAGAAATTGTGATTTTATAAAAGTTGACACTTTAAGCTTTCAAGCATTAGATTTTTATAAAAAATACGGTTATAAAGAGTATGGTATCCTCGATAACGTAGGAAGAGATTATAAACACTACTATTTGAAAAAGGATTTATAAATAATAAAAAACGCTCAGAGAATGTTCTCCGAGCGTTTTCAACTGTTAATAATAAATGTCTCTTTATTTTATGCAGTTTTATGATACTCTTTTTTTTCCGCCACTTTAGAAAACCTCGGGAAACCAATTAATATAGAAATGATTCCACATACTCCAACTAAAATTGGATAAAATGCATATGGTAACAATTCGACCGGAGATAACGCAGCAAATCCTGCCGCTGTTAACATTTGAGCACCATATGGGATTAACCCTTGTACACAGCAAGAGAAAAGATCCAGTACACTCGCTGATTTACGTGGATCAATTTCATATTGATCCGCAATGTTCTTCGCAAGCGGACCTGTAAAAATGATAGAGATTGTATTRTTYGCTGTACACAYATTCGTCATACYCACTAAGCCAGCAATACCAAACTCYGCTCCTTTTTTCGAACGAATATTACGTGTTAAAAGATTCATTAAATATTGTATGCCACCATTATACTGGATAAGTTCAACCATACCACCGATTAAAATGGCAAGTAACACTAACTCCATCATACCGCCCATTCCAGTCGTTACACTTTTAAAGAAACTCGCTAATGTATAACTTCCATCTATTAAGCCAATTACGCCAGATAGTACAGTTCCGCCCGTTAATACGATCAGTACATTCCAGCCAAGTAACGCTGTAACAAGTACACCTGCGTACGGTAAAATTTTCACCCAATCAAACGTGTGAGCTTTAATTTCTGTATGATTTCCTAATGTAAGAACTACTAATAGTACAATTGTGATAATTGCAGCTGGCAATACAATTAAAAAATTCGTTTTAAACTTATCTTTCATTTCTGTTCCTTGCGAACGAACAGCTGCAATTGTCGTATCAGAAATAAATGATAAATTGTCACCAAACATCGCTCCCCCCACAACAGTAGCCATCGTAAGCGCAATTGAGATATCAGTTTGTCCACTAATACCTACAGCAATTGGCGCTARTGCKGCAATTGTTCCCATTGAAGTACCCATCGCTAATGAAATAAATGCACCTATAACAAAAATTCCAGCAACGATAAACCCTTGYGGCAAAAYMGATAAAGCTAAGTTAACTGTAGAATCAACCCCGCCCATCCCTTTTGCTGTTTCAGAAAACGCACCTGCAAGTACAAAGATTAATACCATAATCATAATATCTGGATTTCCTGCACCTTTTGCAAATCGTTCCACTTTCACATTAAAGCCTTCYTTACGATTCATCGCTAAAGCAATTCCTACAGCAATYRTAATYGCTACKAGTATCGGCAATTTATAGAAATCACCTGTAATAATYCCAGAACCAATAAATAGCGCCAAAAATATTCCAAGTGGTAATAAAGCTAAAGCATTTCCTCTCGTTTCTTTCAAAGTATCATCTCTCCCTAGTTTTAAACCTTTTCTAACGAACAACAAAAGACCTCTTCCGATGAGAAGAGGTCTTATACATCTATAAGAAACACTCTTCTCATCTTTCAAGCACATGCTTGCTGGATTTGGCACAGCACTCTGAAATCGAGTCCGCTGCCGAGGCATCGTAGGGCCAGTCCCTCCGCCTCTCTTTATAAGAAGGTTTCATATTTATTTTTTAATAATAATTTCTTTCCTAACTTTACTCGCTTACAAAACAAAAGTCAATTATTTTTTGTATAGATTTTTTTGGTAATTATACAAAAATATGAATAAACCAATCATTTTAACTTTTCGATTTCTTTATCCAATATTGAGATCCAATAAAATTTTCTATTTTTTATCGTCGCGATAATCCATTTTGTTGTATTCCATGCTAACTCATATTCTTCTTTTGTAACATCACCAATTTTATAGGCATCCTCTAACTCGTCTTCATCCAGTACATAGATCTCACCGTTCGGTAACAATACTACATCTAAATATAAATCATCAAAATAAGGTAAACCACGCTCGTCTATTTTATATTCTTTCGTCACGTCGATATAATATTGTACTAATTGTTTTTGATTGTCTAACATAGCTGTAATTGCAAAGTTTTTCCCGTTTATAAAATATTGCATCCATGTATACCCATCACCTGCAATGCAAAGCTGTTTACCATTGTATTCTTTATGACTAGGTTCTCTCACTTTTTTTATGTCCAGTATTCCTAACATTCCATCCTCTACTTGCTTAACCCTATAATCCTTCTCTATTAGTCGCTTCCACGAAGAACCGTCACCATATTTACGTTTCATTACGTCCGCTCCTCTTCTATATATAGAAAAGCCCCCACATATTATGTGAGAGCTTGTTCATATTATAATTAAGCTGCTTGACCCTTTTCAGATATCTCTTTTAAATAGGCTTGTCCTTTTTCAGCGTCATATTGACCTTCCCACTTAGACATAACTACAGCCGCTAAAGAGTTACCTACAACGTTAACTGCTGTACGAGCCATATCTAGAATACGGTCAATACCTGCAATAAACGCTAAACCTTCAGCTGGAATACCTACTGTACCAAGTGTTGCTAATAATACAACGAATGATACGCCCGGTACACCCGCGATACCTTTTGATGTAACCATTAATACAAGTAATAACGTAATTTGTTGTGTAATGGATAATTCAATACCGTACATTTGCGCTAAGAAAATTGCCGCAATTGCTTGATATAAAGTTGATCCATCTAAGTTAAATGAATAACCCGTTGGAATAACGAAAGATGTAATTGCTTTCGGACAACCGAATTTTTCCATTTTCTCCATAATTTTTGGTAAAACCGTTTCTGAACTTGCTGTAGAGTACGCTAAGATCAGCTCGTCTTTTAAAATTTTAAAGAATTGGAAAATGTTAATACCGAATATTTTCGCTGTAAGTCCTAATACAACTACAACGAAGAAGATCATTGCTCCGTATACTACAATGAGTAATTTCCCTAATGGAATTAATGAAGCTAATCCGAATGTAGAAACTGTAACACCAATTAATGCGAATACACCAAATGGTGCAAACTTCATAACTTGGTTCGTTACATAAAACATTGCATCTGCTACACCTTGGAAAAATTGTAGAACTGGTTTGCCACGCTCACCAATTGCTGCTACACCTAAACCAAATAATACTGAGAAGAAGATAATAGCAAGCATATCACCTTCAGCTAATGATTTCATAATGTTCGTCGGAACAATATTTACAAACGTATCTGCGAACGAATGACTTTGTACTTGCTCTGTCGTATGTGTATATTTAGAAATATCTGTTTTTGTTAACTTATCCATATCAACGCCTTTTCCAGGTTGGAAAATGTTTGCTATTAATAGACCGACAGCAATTGCAATCGTTGTAATAATTTCAAAGTAAATAATTGTTTTTCCGCCTAGTCGACCTAACTTTTTAATATCGCCAACACCAGCAACCCCAACAACAATACTCGCTACAACAATCGGTACAACAATCATCTTAATTAATCGGATGAAAATATCACCAATTGGTTGTAAGTACTTCACCACTTCCTGATTGCCAAAGAAAATCGCCCCAACTGCAATACCAAGCGCAAGTCCTATTAAAATTTGCCATGCAAGTCCTATTCTTTTCATACTTGTGGTAACCCCCTCTTCGATGTGTCACTCTACCTCTCATTCTATCTCTATAAAACTTGAAATTAAGAGTATTACATATTATTCGACAATTCACTACATTTTGTCCCTGTTGAAAATCATAAATCAAAATTTAAAATCTGACAACAAAATAAGTTTGCACGAATGCAAATAATTTTCTTGACAAAAACAAACTTCATGTCAGAAAACCTCACATGAAATCGATTCCTTACTAGTGATTGATAGGTTTTTAAAATACTGTTTCATTATGGAAAACCCCATTATTTTCCATGTTTTTTTAAAAAAAATATAGAAATTGATATCTTTTTCTATACATTCAAGAATTTTAAATTTATGACAAACACTACGAAAAGATACTAAATTCCGACAAAACTTAGCAAAATTATAAAATTTTCTTTACATTATGATTACAACGATAGACACTCTTCTTCTTATGATATATAACATTCATAGGGAAAGGAGCAAGACAACCATGAAAAAGAAATTTGCAGCATTTAGTGTTTTAGCAGCTGGAACGATTTTCGTTTCCCCGTTACTTTCACCCGTATACGCTGAAACGAATGAGAATAAATTATCTAATATTCAATCCGAATTAGAAGGCAAACAAAATGACTTACAAAATAAATCAGCTGAGAAAGAACAAATAGAAAAAGAAATCCAGGAATTACAAAAGAAAATCGACGAATTAACTACTTCTATTAATAAAAACGAAGCTGAATTAAACGATACAAAAAAAGAAATTAGCAGCACACAGCAAGTTATTACTGAAAAAAAGAAACATATAGAGCAATTACAAATGAACATAGATACACGGCAGGAAGTTATTAAACAACGACTACAATCTATGCAAGAAAAGCCTCGTACGAGTATCATTACAGAAGTAATAACAAGTTCTGCAAATATTGCCGATCTTGTTGATAATATGTATTCTGTAAGTTTAATTTTAAATAACGATACAGATATTGTGAAAAAGCAAACAAGTGATCAGAATGCTGTGACGACAGAAAAAGAAGCTGTTGAGAAAAAAGAGCAACAACTGAAAGAATCTGAACAAAAATTAGAACAAAAACAACAAGAGTTACAAAATAATCAACAACAGCAACAAACTCTTATTAAAGATCTACATACGAAAGTATCAAAAGTAGATTCGGAGATTGAAGGATTAGAAGAGTCACAAGGTATTTTAGAAAACCAGCGTCAAGCTGTTCAAAAAGCAATTGAAGAAGAAAAACGTGCAGAAGAAGCTCGGAAAGCTGAAGAGGCACGCAAGGCTGAGGAAGCAAAAAAACAAGCCGCCGYWWMTGCTAAAGAAAGCACRCAATCCGCACCAACACCGCAAGATACGAACARAGGTGGATTTATTAAGCCAGCCGCTGGATCAAAAACTTCTGGATTCGGCGCACGTTCTTTAGATAACCATAAAGGAATCGATATCGCAGCTTCGGGAACAGTTCCAATTATTGCCGCTGCAGATGGCGTTGTTATCCGTTCAGAATTATCCTCTAGTTACGGAAACGTTGTTTACTTATCTCACCGTGTTAACGGAAAAACATATACGACAGTGTATGCACATATGAATAGCCGCTCTGTATCCAATGGACAAACTGTAAAACAAGGCGATCAACTTGGCTTTATGGGAAATACCGGTCAATCTTACGGACAACATTTACACTTCGAACTTCATATTGGGGAATGGAATGTTGGTAAGACAAACGCAGTTGATCCGTCTCCTTATATCGGATTATAAAAAAACTCGGTGCATACCGAGTTTTTTTTACTACTTCACACTTTTTAGGCGTTTTACATAAACTACAACTAAATGCCTATATTTTGCGGGGTGATAAATATGAATACACAATTACAAGAAGAAATAGAAGAAGCTAGAGAAACATACATCGGCCGGTTATTTACATTCGGCGGCTCAGCGTTATTTTTAATTGGATCATTTATCGCAGTTGTCACAGCTTATAAAGCATATAATCGCTTATTAAATACTTCTACAACATAATAAAAAAACGGAGAAATCTCCGTCTTTTTATTATGCAAATATTTTAAATACGCCTACCGCATTTAAAAATACGATAATTACAGTTACCGGAATAACATAACGAAGTAAGAAGAACCAAATGTTAAATAATGTTTTCCCTTTCGTTTCCGTAACTTCTAATTCTTTCATTAATAACTCTTTACTCATTTTATTTGGCACGAATAGCGAAATGGCTAGTACTCCGAGTGGCAGTAATACATTACTTACTGAAAAATCGACGAAATCAAAGAATGTCTTACCAAATATTTTCACATCACTCATAATTCCAAACGATAACGCTGATGGAATTCCAACTGCAAAAATAAGAATACCAATTAATAACGAAGCTGACGGACGCTTCTTCTCATTATCTTTCGCAACAGATGCTACTACAATTTCAAGCATTGAAATCGCAGATGTTAAAGTCGCAAAGAAGAATAACACTAAAAACATAATGAAGAAAAATTGTCCAAATGGAATTTTCGCAAAGACAGCAGGAAGAACGATAAATAGTAGCCCTGGTCCTTCTGTCGGTTTAACTCCTAATGCGAAAATCGCCGGAAAAATCGCTAATCCTGCAAGTACTGTAATAAATACAGTTAAACTTACAATAGATGTTGCTGATTTAGCTAAATGCTCTTCTTTCTTTAAATACGAACTATACGTTACCATTACCGAGGCACCTACCGTTAGTGAGAAGAAAGATTGTCCCATCGCATATAAAATCGTATCTGCTGTAAGCTTTGAAAAATCTGGTTTTAAGAAGAACTCTACCCCAGCCATAGCACCATCAAGTGTTAACGCACGAATAATGATAGCAATAAATAAAATGAATAATAACGGCATCATGTACTTACTTGCTTTTTCTATGCCTTTTTCCACACCTTTACTAACAACAAAAATCGTACAAAGCATAAAGATGAATTGCGCCCCAATCGCACTTACTGGATTTGAAATTGTTTCAGCAAACAATTGTCCATAATCGACTACTCCGTTCCAGAAACTACCTGTGACACTATAGTATAAATAAAGTAAAATCCATCCACCTACAACACTATAAAAAGATAGTACGCTAAAACAAGTAACAACCCCCATACGACCAATCCAAGGATATAACTTGCTATTCGGTACTAATACTTTATAAGCTGTAACGGCCTCTTTTTGAGTACTACGGCCAATAACAAATTCAGCTAAAAGAAGAGGCATACCAATAAATAAAGTTAATAGTAAGAATACAAGGAAGAATGCGCCTCCCCCACCATTACCTGCAACATATGGAAACTTCCATATTGCACCAAGACCTACTGCGGCTCCGGCTGCTGCGAGTACAAAGCCAATTTTCGACGTCCATTGCTGTGTTTCTTTCATCATAAATTCTCCTTTTCTGAATATTATAACTTTTATCAATTATACACTTTCATTTCATACTCGCACACCTCCTTTAGAAAATAAAAAAGTCCCCTACACGCAAATATGCATGTAGAGGACGATATATGTAATAGAATACCGTGGTACCACCTCAATTGGATCAATAAATCCCACTTGTTCAGGTACAGGAAAATTCCGATACCCTATCCTTTTAACGGCGGAACCCGGGTTGCCTACTGCAATGTTCAGCATACCTCTCGCAAGCCCATTCTGTATATTTTATCGTACCGGGCTCACACCTTACCCCAGCTCTCTGAACGCATCAAATATACGTACTCTTCTTGCTYATCGATTTCATCTTTGAAGTTACTTGTGATTATAAATTATATTTTTATATTTGTAAAGCACAATTCACTCACTATCCTATATAAATTCCCCTCTCTAATTCTTGTAAAAAAAGCTCTCTTTTTTGTTCACTTTGAACATATATCGACTTTAATACTTCTTGTAACAATATATTTTTTTGCCTTTTCTCTACTTGTAATTCTTTCACTTTTAGTCTAACTTCATATAAAAAATCAAGATACGATTCATACTTCTCATCATATTTATTTGCGATATCATCACGAATTTTTTTTGCAAGTTTCGGACTTGCCCCTCCAGTAGAAACAGCTACATTAAGCAATCCACGATGAATTGCCGCCGGAAAATGAACATTTCCACTTTCCGGATTCGTAATAACATTTACCAATTGATTCACTGCGGCATCTTCAGCAATTTGTTCATTTAGTACCGAATCACTAGTCGCTGCAACTACTAAAAAAGCATCTTTAATATCACTTTTCTCATACTCTCTTTGATACCAACGAATTTGCTTTTCTTCTACAAGTTTCACTAAATTTGCATCTAATTCTGTACTTACTACAACAATATCCGCACCTTGTTTTAGTAAAGGAATAATTTTAAACCCCGCTACTTTCCCTCCACCAATGACAACAACACGTTTCTTATCAACTCGCACTGTAAGTGGATACATATTGATCTCCCTTCAATATTTCCTCTGTTTTCTGAATTAACATCTCTCGAAACGCTACATTCTTTCCTAAATAGGGACTTATTTTTATCTCTTCCGACTCATATTGACGCACTTCTTTCTCAACATGTTTCATGAGTAAGCCTGTAAATAATAAGTAAGGTAACACAACAATGTTCCGTTCTTTTTGTTCTACAATTTCTTTCAACCTCTCATCAAACTTCGGCTCCGCGGCTGCTAAATAACAAACTTCCACCTCTTTAATGTTCTCTTCTTTTTGAAATAAAGAAGAAATCCACTTTATGTCTTGTAAAGTTTCCGGATCACTACTCCCTCTTGCAA